>JACCQV010000015.1 GCA_013813945.1 Deltaproteobacteria bacterium
GCCATGCCCCGGCCAACCCCCGCGCTCGACGCGCTCGGGCTCACGGGGCCCGAAGGTCAATCTCGCGGGCCGCTGTACCCCGATGCGTCACCGATCGCGATCGGCTGCGATCTCGACCTCGAGGTTCTCGCGGCGGCGCGCGACAACGCAAAGGCCGCGGGCGTCACCGCCGATGTCACGTGGCAGCGCGCCGATGTCGCGACCCTGCGTCCCGAGGTGATCGCGGAGATCGCGCGTGAGCGTGGACGCCCGGAGGGCAAGGGCCTCCTGCTCTCGAACCCCCCGTACGGCGAGCGCCTGAACGAGAGCGATCTGCGCGAGCTCTACGGTGCGCTCGCGCTGACCGTTCGCAAATTCAAGGGCTGGCGGGCCGCGTTCATCGTCGGCAATCCGCTGCTCGAACAGGTGTTCTTCGGGATCATCGGTCCGCCGCGGATCAAGAAGCCGCTGGCGAACGCGAACCTGCGCGCCTACTTCTATCTGTTCGACGTGCCGTAGACCCTAGTCGCCCTGGCGGGCGGCCCACGACGAGATCAGCTCGAAGTCGTCGATGATGCGCGAGTGGTAGTGGCCCCAGATGTCGGAGACCATGACCACCGAACCGCGCGACAGCTGCGGCGTCAGGTAGATCGCGTAGTACCGGGCGCCGCTACCATCCTCGACCTCTCCGACGAGATCGAGAGGCTGCTTGGAGACCGGGCAGAACAGCTCGCAGCGCGCGCCGTTCTCGATCTCGAAAGGCTTCATCTTGCGGCCATCACCGTGGATCGGAGACAGGTGGACGAGGCCCTCCTTGCCATTGACCCGGATCCCGACGGTCACGGACGGATGACCGTCGAACTGGACATCCGAGATGCCGACCAGGTTGTCACCGCGCGGGCCGAACGCTTGCGTGACAATCACCACGACGTCGTTCTCGACGGCGAGGTGGCTCCCGGTGACGGCCTTGTGGCGGCCGGTGATGCTGAGGTTCTGATGATCCACAGGGTCCATGGGTCGGGAGCTGGCCACGGCTGACAGCCGATGGCAAGCGGCAACGTGACGGCCCCGCCGTTCGCCGGTAGCGATCACGGGCGTGGTGTATCATCATGAACAGCTCAGGCTGCTCGATGAACCGAACCCTGGCGATGGTCATAGTGGCCATCACGCTGCTCATCGGCGTGGTGTGGATCCCGTCCGCGGTTGCGAAGCCGAAGACGGTCGCGCTCACGCCGATCGAGAACGATCCGAATGGAACGTACGCCGAGCAGGTCGCCGTCGCACTCGACGACGGGGAAGACCTGTCGCTGCTCGACGGAAGGGTCGTGACGCGTGCCCTCGACGGGCTCGGCTATGAAGGCGAGCTCAGCGAGAAACAGGCGAAGAAGCTCGCGAAGGAGCTCGAGGCCGATGCGGTGATCCAGGCCACGTTCGAGCGCGACGGCAAGCGGAAGGTTCTCAAGTTCAAGCTGTTCGTCGGGGGCAAGAAGGCGCGCGGCTTCACCGTCACGTTCAACAACGGCAAGTCCGAGGCGTTCAAGACCAAGCTGCGCGCCAAGATGGTCGATCGGCTCGCCGGTGAGGCCGAGGCAGAGCCCGCTGAGGACGAGGACGACGACAAGAAGAAGTCGAAGAAGATCGCCGCCGGTGACGACGACGAGGATCCGGACGGCGACGACAAGAAGAAGAAGAAGAAGAAAAAGAAGAAGAAGGGCGGCGACGACGACGAGACGGACCCCGATGCCGACGAGGAAGAGGACATCGACGAAGCGGTTCGCCGGGTCAGCCCGCACACGGCCAACACGGTCGCGGTTCGCGTGGATGTCGGCGTGTCGGTCCAGAACCGCCGTCTGATGTTCACGTCGCGCAGTGACTTCCCGGAGGCACCGAAGCCGTACAGCAACGCGCCGGTACCTGGCGCACGGGTCGAGGGAGAGCTCTATCCGTTCGCGTTCATCAACCCCAAGGGCATTGCGGGGATCATCGGGTTCGCCGGCGAGTTCGACAGGACGCTGTCACTGACGCTGCGCACCAGCGCCGAGGCCAATGTCCCGGTCAAGGCGACCCAGCAGCACTGGTCGGTCGGCGTTCGGGTCCGGATCCCATTCGGCAGCAAGGCCACGAGCCCGACGGTCACGCTCGGTGTCGGCTATGGACGGCGCACGTTCAAGACCGATCGCAGTGACCTGATGAATCCGGCGTCGCTCGACGTGCCCGACACCAGCTACAAGCTGATCGATCCGGGCCTCACGTTCCGGATCCCGATCATCCCGCAGCTCGCGCTGACGTTTGGCGGCAAGGCACTGATCATCATGGACGCCGGACCGATCCAGAAGCCGGAGTCGTACGGCCGGGCGAAGGTCTTCGGTGGCTCGGGCCAGGCGGGGATCGATATCGTTCTGAGCAATCGGTTCGCGATCCGGCTCGTCGGTGAGTTCGTCCAGGTTGGATTCGCGTTCACGGGTACCGGTGCGCTCGCGAATGGCCGCGATCGCGACCCGGAGAGCAAGGACGTCGGAGGCGCATCCGATCGTTCGATCGGCGGCGCCGCGACACTCGCCGTCCTGTACTGATCGCAGTTCCGATTTCGGGCAAACTGGACGAAGTGCAACCGTCCTCCGCACCACGGGGCAAGCTCGTCGTCGCGCATCCGGAGCGCAAGGCGCAGCGAGCCTTGGCTCGCCTCGTCGGTGCGACGCTGTGCCCGGTCGAGGTCGTGGACAACCTCGACGCGCTGCTCGCGGTGGTCGACGAGCAGACGATCGCGATCGTCGATGCGGGACTGGCGAGCACGCGGCCTGAGCTGCGGGACAAGCAGGTGCGCGCGTGGATCGCCGTGCCCGGGGAGGGGCTCGCGCCTGCCGAGGCGCCGGCGGTCGCGGCACTACTCACCGCAGGATGGAACCATGTCGTCGCGCATCCGATGCCGATCCTCGCCGAGGAGCTGATCGCCACGGTGCAGAAGCTGATCCGCGGCGATGTGTTTGGCCTCGAGAAGTACATTGCATGGGGCGCGGAGGTCCGCAGCTACACGCTCGAGGACGCGCGTGACCGGGAGGCAGCCGTCAGCGCGCTCGCGAAGGACGTGGTGTCGGTCGGACTACCGGATCGCGTGGGATCGCTGGTCAGCGTGATCGCCGACGAGCTGATCGCGAATGCGCTGTATGCCGCGCCTCTCGACCAGAGCGGCAAACGGTTTCGCCATGGCGAGCCCCGCGATCGTGCGCGCCCACTCGCGGGGCGCGACGTCGTGACGGTGCGCTGGGCGACAGACGCGCGCTACCTCGCGATCGAGGTTCGAGATCGCTGGGGCTCGCTGGAGCCTGCGGTGGTCGGTGCGCGGCTCGCAGCGGGCGGCAAGCAAGCGAACGCCTCGACCGAGGGCGGCATGGGCCTGCCGCTCGCCTACGCGTGTTGCAACCAGTTCGTCATCGCCAGCGCACCGGGTGTGATGACCGAGATGATCACGTTGCTCGACGTGCGCTACAAGCCGACCGAGCTCGGTCGGTCAGCCTCGTTCCACTCGTTTGTGGGAGCTTCTGGAGATCTGACATGAAGATTGGGCGCCTGGAGGCGGAGGTGCGTGGGTCGCGAGTCGTGTTCGCGGGCCGGATCGATGACAGCGCGGTGGCGCTGGGCGAGCTGCTCGCGCACGTCCCCGCAGGGAACGTGGTCCTCGAGACGTCGGCCGTGACGTTCATCAACTCGGTCGGCATGCGAGAGTGGATGCGGCTCGTCCGTGCCCTCCGCGAGCGCGGCACGGTCACCTTCGAGGCGGTCGCGGACGTCCTGATCACGCAGATGAACTTGATCCCCGAGTTCACCGGGATCGCGATCGCCTCGTTCCACGCCCAGTACGTCTGCCCGGCGTGCGGGAACGAGGCGACCCCGCTGATCGACGTCGCGACCCACGGCGCCGAGC
>JACCQV010000051.1 GCA_013813945.1 Deltaproteobacteria bacterium
CGTCAGTCCCGAAGTCGCGGCCGCCGCGGAAGGTGCGGATCGTCCGCGCCTGATCGCAGCGCATCGCGCCGATCCGGACGATGCGGGTGTGCTGCTCGCCGTGCTCGTTCATCTCGCGAAGGAACCGGTCCTCCGGCACGAGATCCTCGAGGAGGCGGCGAAGACGAGCCACGGGCAGGCCCTCGCGATCGCTCTCCACGAGCTCGCGCTGATCGCGCGCGAGAGCCGCAACCTGATCGCGGCCACGGCGTACTGGACGCGCGCGCACGAGGCCGACCGGACCTACGCGCCCGTGTGGATGCCGCTCGCCGATGCGCTCGCCGCGTCCGACGAGCTGCACCCCGCGCGCGACCTCTACGAGCAGGTCGCGAAGTCCGACGCCTACGACGAGGCGCGACGGCTGTTCGCGGCCGATCGAGCTGCGGCGCTCGGCCACGACGACACGATCATCTCGGGCGAGATCGGTTCCCGCCCGCGCACCCCGCGCCCTCACATCGATCTCACCGAGGCCCAGCAGCTCGTGAAGACCGGCGATATTCGCGGCGCCATCACGATCGCCGAGAGTGCCGCGGCGGCCGCACCGAACGACGGCCGTCCGCTCGAGCTCCTGGAGTCACTGTACTTCCAGCTCGGCGACGTCACGGCGGCGTCGGAGGCGATCGGCCGCCAGCTCGTCATGGCCGAGGATGAGGTCGTGAAGGCCACGCTGTGGCGGCGGCGCGCAAAGCTCTATCGCGATTCGTTGAACCGTGATGCCGAAGCGTATCGCTGCCTCAAGGAAGCGCACGCGTTCTCGCCGGCGGATCCGGAGATCGCATATCAACTGCGCACCGCGGCGATGGTCCGCGGCGAGTGGGCGCTCGCGGCATCCCTGCTCTATCGCGAGATCGCATCTGCGGCGAACCCGCGCGAGCGTGGAGCGCTCCACCTCGAGCTCGCGCTGATCTTCGACGAACGCCTCGACGACGACGCGCAAGCCCAGGTCAACTTCGAGCAAGCACTCGCGTTCGACCCGACGATTCCTGCTGCCAAGATCCCGCTCGCGCATCGCTACGAGAAGATCGGCCGGCTCGCCGATGCGGCCACGCTGTACGACGATGCCGCGTCGAGTGCGCGCGCAGCGGACCGTGGCACGCTCCTCGAAGCAGCTGCGCGGTGCCGGTCGAAGCTCACCGCCGATGACGGTCCCGACACGCTGCGCGACCCACCCGGCGGCTCGATCCGACCCAACTTCGAAGGGCAGCTTGTTCGCGCGGAGGCCGCCGGCGATCTCGATGCAGTGCTCGACATCGCAACCCAGCTGTGGCGCACCGATCCCGGAAACCCGTTCGCATTTCGCGTGCTCGCGAAGGTGCACCGCGCATCGGGCGATCTCCCTGCGCTCAGCGATCTGACGTCCGTGCGCGCGAGCCGCGCCGAGACCCCGGATGACCGCGCAGCTGCCTGGCTCGAGGTTGCGCGGCTCGCCGAAGATCTCGGCGCGCTCGATCAAGCCGCCCGGGCGTACGACCTCGCACTCGCTGAGGACCCATCGCATATCGGGGCGCTCGATGCCCGTGGCTCCCTCGCATTCTCGCTCGGCGACTACGCGACCGCCGATACCATCTATCGCGATCTCGGACTCGGTGACTCCGTGCTCGGTGCCGACGAGCTGGCACTTCGGCGCTCGATCATCGCCGAGAAGCTCGGCCGGGATACCGAGGCACTGACGCTCGCGCAGCAGGCAGCGGATGCCGCTCCCAATCGCCGAGACGTGATGGTGCGAGTGCAGGAGCTCGCGACCCGGATCGGCGATCTCGACATCGCACTGCACGCAGCCCGCGCGGTGCTCGACCTCGTTCCCATCGACGACGAAGAGACGAGCATTGCGACCCAGTTTGCGCTGATCGATCTCCTGCGCCAGGCTGGAGACCTCGACGGCGCGATCACCCAGCTGGGCCGCTTGCTCCGCGATCATCCGCAGCACGCGCGCACGCTCGAGACACTCGCCGAGATTCACTCTGCCCGTGGCGACTGGCCGACCGCGACGCGCTACCTCTATCAGCTCGTACCACTCGCGCCGTCGCCGCAGCAGCGTGCCGAGCGGCTGTTCCGGCTCGGCGAGGCGGTGCTCGTCCACCTCGATGACGTCGATCGCGCGGACGATGTGTTCCTGCGCGCGTCGGATCTCGATCCCACCCACGTGCCGACGTTGCGCCGTCTGCTCGACGTCTACTGGCGTGCGGACGATCCGGGCGCCCTCGTCGAAGTGGCGACCGAGCTCGCGGAGAAGGGCGCGCTGACGACGGGTCTCACGACCGAGGACTCGCTCGCGCATGCGCTCGTCGCGGCTGCGCTGATCGGAGACACCCAGCTCGCGGCCACGCTCGGGACGGCGCTCGGCGATGAAGCGCCGCACCGGATCGCGACGGCGCTCGCGGAGCTGTCCGGACGCGAAGGTCGGTTGCAGCTGGCAACCGCATCGACCGCGATCGCCGAGCTCGCGCGCCGCGGCCTGCTCGATCTCGCGAAGGTTCGTGCGGCGGCGGCCGGGACTCCGGTGGCGAGCCTCTTGACCACGGCGTGATCGGCGGGGCATTTCGCCCCTGCGGTTTGCTTGACGGTGTGGTCAGCGGCGCGAAACAGTCCCCCGCGGAGGCATGGACTGATGAAGACCTATACGAACATTTCGATCACGCTGACGCTGGCTCTCGGACTGACGGGCAGCGCACTCGCTGACGCGCACAAGGAGAAGGCCGCGGACATGAAGAAGGTGCCGGCTGCCGCCGGAGCCCCGGCCGCTGTGAAGCCGGTCGAGCCGGCGAAGAAGATGGAGGCGCCGAAGCCGCCCCCGGAGATCGCCGAACTGGCGAAGTCGATGGTCGGCAGGTGGAAGTGCGTCGGCAAGGCCGCGATGAACCCGACCGACCCGACGGCCATGACCGACATGAAGACGACGATGACGTTCAAGCTCGACGGCGGCCTGGACAAGTTCTGGATCACCGGGACCATGACCTCGCAGGGCAAGCCCTCGTTCAAGGGCATTATTTATACGACCTACGATGCCCCAGGGAAGAAGTGGCACCGGATCGGCGTCGACAACATGGGTGGCAGCGATAGCAACTGGTCGACCGGTCTCAAGGACGGCAAGATCTCGTGGGAAGGCGAGATGCGCATGCCGGGCATGGCCGCGATGAAGACACGGACGACGGAGACGCTGACGAAGCCAGGCAAGGAAGTCTCGATCCTTGGCGAGGGCACGATGGACGGCAAGACCTGGATGACCGGGTGGCAAGCGACCTGTAAGAAGTAGCGGTCGGTTGACGACTTTGTAAGGGTGATTACGGTGGGGCTGCCATGAAGATGGACAAGCTCACCGTCAAAGCCCAAGAAGGAATCGCAGCCGCGCGCGACGTCGCGATGGCGCGTCATCACGCCGAGGTCCGCCCGGAGCACCTGCTCCTGGCCCTCCTCGATCAGGAAGGTGGCGTCGTTCCGCGGATCCTCGCCAAGCTCGGCGCGGATCCGCAGATCGTGCGCGCGGACCTCGAGAAATCACTCGAGAACCAGCCGCGTGCTCACGGTGCCGCGCTCGATATCGATGCCGGCAGGGCGTTCAAGGACATCTGGGCCGACGCGGTGCGCGAAGCGCATGCGATGAAGGATGAGTACACGTCGACCGAGCACTTCCTGATCGCGCTGGGGTCGAGCAAGAATCCGGCAGGCGAAGCCCTCCGTGACGCAGGTGCCACGAAGGCCGCGATCCTCGAGGCCCTCGTCGCCGTCCGCGGCAATCAGCGAGTCACCGACCAGGATCCCGAGGCGAAGTACGAGGCGCTCGAGCGCTACACGCGGGACCTCACCGCACTCGCTCACCAGGACAAGCTCGATCCGGTGATCGGCCGCGACGAGGAGATTCGCCGCACGATCCAGATCCTGTCGCGACGGTCCAAGAACAACCCCGTGCTCGTCGGCGAAGCCGGCGTCGGCAAGACGGCCGTTGTCGAAGGCATCGCGCAGCGGATCGCGAAGGGCGACGTGCCGGAGTCGCTGCGCGACAAGCGGATCTGCTCGCTCGATCTCGGCGCGTTGATCGCCGGCGCGAAGTACCGCGGCGAGTTCGAAGAGCGGCTCAAGGCCGTGCTCAAGGAGGTCGCTTCGGCCGAGGGCTCGGTGATCATGTTCATCGACGAGCTGCACACGCTCGTCGGCGCGGGAGCAGCGGAAGGCGCCGCAGATGCGGCTAATCTGTTGAAGCCCGCCCTGTCCCGCGGCGAGCTCCGCTGCATCGGCGCGACGACGCTCGACGAATATCGCAAGCACATCGAGAAGGACAAGGCGCTCGAGCGCCGGTTCCAGCCGGTGAGGATCGAGGAGCCGTCTGTCGACAGTACGATCGCGATCCTGCGTGGCGTGAAGGACAAGTACGTGGTCCACCACGGCATCCGGATCCGCGACGCTGCCCTGGTGGCGGCCGCGAAGCTCTCGCATCGCTACATCCCCGCGCGTCAGCTTCCGGACAAGGCGATCGATCTCGTCGACGAGGCCGCGTCGCGGCTGAAGATGGAGATCGAGAGCACGCCGACTCCGATCGATACCTTGCAGCGCCGCGTGATGACGCTCGAGGTCGAGCGCGCCGCGATGGAGCGCGAGGATGACAGGCGATCCAAGGATCGGCTCAAGGTGATCGAGCGCGAGATCGCCGAGCTCAAGGAGCAGGCGTCGGGCATGAAGGCCCGCTGGCAGCACGAGCGCGACACGATCAAGAGCCTGCGCACCGACCGGGAGAAGCTCGATCAGCTCAAGTCCGAGGCGGACCGGCTGCAGCGCACGGGTGACTACGCGCGCGCATCGGAGCTCCGATTCGGCTCGATCCCGCAGCTCGAGCGCGAGCTCGCCGAGCAAGCTGCGAAGGTCGACGAGCTGCGCGCGGCCGGATCCTTCCTCCGCGAGGAGGTCGTCGAGGACGACATCGCCGCGGTGGTCGCGAAGTGGACGGGCATCCCCGTCGAGAAGATGCTCGAGGGCGAGACCGACAAGCTCATGAAGATGGAAGACCGCCTGCGCGAGCGCGTGGTCGGTCAGGATCCCGCGGTGGCCGCGGTCGCGGCTGCAGTGCGCCGCGCGCGTGCGGGTCTCAAGGATCCGAACCGGCCGATCGGCAGCTTTCTGTTCCTCGGGCCCACCGGCGTCGGGAAGACGGAGCTGGCGCGCGCCCTCGCAGCGTTCTTGTTCGATGACGACGCCGCGATGGTCCGGATCGACATGTCCGAGTATCAGGAGAAGCACACGGTCTCCCGCCTCGTCGGCGCGCCGCCCGGCTACGTCGGCTATGACCAGGGTGGACAGCTCACCGAGGCGGTTCGCCGTCACCCGTATTCCGTCGTGCTCCTCGACGAGATGGAGAAGGCGCACGCCGATGTGTGGAGTGTCCTGCTCCAGGTGCTCGATGACGGACGGTTGACCGATGGCCAGGGCCGCACGGTCGACTTCAAGAACACGGTCGTGATCATGACGACCAACGTCGGCAGCGCGCACCTCCTCAAGCTGACGAAGGACAACCGCGAGCAGATCGAGCAGGCGACGATGCGCGAGCTCCAGGGCACGTTCCGGCCGGAGTTCTTGAACCGGATCGACGAGGTCATCTTCTTCGAGCCCCTGTCGGAGACGAACCTCGGCAAGATCGTCCGCATCCAGCTCCAGCGATTCGAGACGCTGCTCGCCGAGCGGCAGATCTCCATCGACCTGTCCGACAAGGCAGTCGCCCGTATTGCGGAAGCTGGTTACGATCCAGTCTACGGTGCACGTCCCTTGAAGCGCGCTCTCCAGAAGCTCGTCATCGATCCCCTGGCCACCAAGCTGCTCAGTGGTGAGCTCGGCAATGGCGATCACATCGTGGTCGATGACGCGGGACCTGAGCTCGCGTTCCACAAAGCGACCCGAGGAGCGGCCGCGTAGCCATGCCGTCGCAGATCGACTTCGATCCGGGCGTTGATTACTACAAGGCGCTCGGCGTCTCCGAGAAGGCCTCGGCGGACGACATCAAGCGCGCGTACCGCAAGCTCGCGAAGGCGAACCATCCGGATTCTACCGGCGGAGACAAGAAGAAGGAGTCCCGGTTCAAGGACATCTCGAATGCCTACGATGTCCTCGGGGACGAGAAGAAGCGCGCGCTCTACGATCAGGTCCGTGCGGGCGGTGGAAGCATGCGCGGCAACCCGTTTGGTGGCGGCGGTGTCTACACGCAGCAGGGCGGCGGACCGAGCGTGTTCGACCTCGGCGATCTCTTCGGTCAGTTCTTCAGCGGCGCGTCAGGCGGCGGCGGCAGCACCCGATCACGCACGCAGCGCGTCGACTTCGATGAGGACGCAGGTGTGCGCCAGCGCTCACGCGACGTCGAGCTGGAGAGCAAGGTCAAGGCAGCCGACGGAACGATGCTCGACGTGAAGGGCACCGACGTCTATTCGGACGTCAGAATCACGTTCGATCGGGCGATCCTCGGCACCGTCGCGACGGTTGCGACGATCGACGGCAAGGCAGAAGTAAAGATCCCTCCGGGCACCTCGAGCGGCAAGAAGCTGAGGCTTCGCGGTAAGGGCGTACCTGACCGATCGGGTCGTGCCGGCGATCACTACATCACCGTCCAGATCGACGTCCCCAAAACCGTCGATGACGACGATAAAAAACTCCTGATCCAGCTCGTAACTCGGCTCCGCAAACGCGGGCACAACGACTGAAACGTCGTACAGTCAGCTATCGATGTCGAAACACACCGAGACCGCGGGTCAGTATCCAGTCATCCCGCTCCGCACCGAAGTCCAGCTGCCGGGGCACGTCGGGCCGCTCGAGATCGGACGCGAAGCGTCGGTTCGTGCCATCGAAGCCGCGACTCGCGATGACAATTTGATCGTCATCATCCCGCAGAAGAATCCAGCGGTCCGCGATCCCGGACAGAAGGACCTCCACGAGATTGGTGTCCGCGCCGAGATCGTTCAGGTCGTGAAGCATTCGCCGGGTCGGTTCACCACGGTGATGCGCTTTCTCGAGCGCGTGCACATCGATGCCTTGGTCGCGACCGAGCCGTTCCTGATCGCCAGCGTGTCCAAGCTGCAGGCGACCTCGACCGCGCCCGCCGAGCAGCTGCTCGCGACCACGACCAAGGTTCGCGACTACCTGATCGCGGTCGTCACCGATGCGCAGGCAAAGGAAGCCAAGGACAAGGAGGGCAAGGAGCCCAAGGGCGAGCTGACGCGCGCCCAGGTCCAGGCGATCGTCGATCCGGACAAGCTCGTCGATGCGGCGGCCCCGTACCTCGAGCTCGAGCGCGATGACCTCACCGCGCTGCTGATCGAGACCGACACGATGAAGCGCCTCGAGCGCATCATCCCGTCGCTCGAGCGCCAGGCCACCGTGCTCCGCCTCAAGGCCGACATCGGTGCCGAGCTCGAAGGCGAGTCGAGCCGCACCCACCGCGAGCGCGTGCTGCGCGACCGGATGCGCCAGATCC
>JACCQV010000079.1 GCA_013813945.1 Deltaproteobacteria bacterium
AGCTCGAGCGGCTCGCGACGACGATGGGCCTCGAGCCGATCGGCCGGATGACCCAGCGACGCAGCGGTCTTGCCGCAGGCGTGGTGTTCGGCGAGGGCAAGCTCGCCGAGCTGGCGACCTGGACGGGCGGCGTCGGCAAGCTCGAGGCCTACAAGAAGCCGGGCACCAAGACGCGCGACGACATCGACGACGAGGACGAGGACGACGGGGACGACGACACGACGGACCAGGACGAAGGCTCCGAGCCCGTCGCCGCGAAGCCGGCGGACGCGCCGCGCGCCAAGGTCGTGCTCGTCGATCACGATCTCTCGCCGCAGCAGCAGCGCAACCTCGAGAAGATCACGGGCGTCGACGTCCTCGATCGGACCTCGGTCATCCTCGAGATCTTCCATCGCCACGCGAAGACACGCGAGGCACGCCTCCAGGTCGAGATCGCACGGCTCAAGTACCTCTCTCCGCGCCTCCGCGAGGGCCAGGGCGGCGGCGACCGCGTCCGCGGCGGCGTCGGCGGCAAGGGTGCGGGCGAGACCACGCTCGAGCTCGACCGCCGCCGGATCCGCGACCGGATCGCCGAGCTGCGGCACGAGCTGTCACAGATCGAAGGTGGCTCGAAGACCCGCCGCGATCGCCGCAGCGAGCTCCCCACGGTCGCGCTCGTCGGCTACACGAACGCGGGCAAGTCATCGCTGATGCGCGCGCTGACCAGCTCCGACGTCTACATCGCGGACAAGCTGTTCGCGACGCTCGACACCACGGTGCGCCGGCTCGCCCCGATCACCGACCCTCAGATCCTCATCACCGACACCGTCGGCTTCATCAAGAAGCTGCCGCACGACCTGGTCGCATCGTTTCGCTCGACCCTCGATGAGGCCGGCGACGCCGAGCTGCTACTCCACGTGATCGATGCGGCCGACGCCGCGCTCGCGGATCAGATCGCTGTCACCAAGGAAGTGCTGCGCGAGATCGGCGCCGATGACGTCCCCACCTGGCTCGTCCTCAACAAGATCGATCGCGTCGACGAGTCCGGCCGCAAGCTGCTCTCGCTCCGCTATCCCAAGGCGATCCAGCTCTCCGCCAAGGATCGCGGCGACGTCGCGATGCTGCGCGAGAAGCTCATCGAGCAGTTCGCCGGCAAGCTCGAGGAGACCGAGCTCGAAGTGCCGTACTCGCTCCAGCGCGTCGCGCACCTGATCCACGAGAAGACGACCGTTCTCGCGGAAAAGCACGAGGACACAGGCACGCGGTTTCAGGTCCGAGCACCGGCGCGGATCCTCGAGGCCCTGCGGGCCGAGCTGTCTGCTCCCAAGGAGTGAGCCGCGCGCGGCGGGGGCTCGTGCTCCGTCATGCGGTGGGTGCTTCGCCGTCGGGTTAGGCGTCCCTACGTGCTGCATGCCTGGCTGCTCGCGCGTGCTCCGTCCACCGTGTTCGGCGCGCACTCGGGCCGTGCGTGTTCCAGAGGCAGAGCCGCCAAGGGCGCCAAGGACGCCAAGCAGAGTTAGAGGAGGGGGGCTGGTGGCCTGGCCCCCTTAGGCACCCGCCGCGGTGGGGCTGGTGGCCTGGCCCCCTTAGGCACCCACCGCGGTGACGGTAGTGCCCTTCGATCCACTTCTGCTTGGCGTTCTTGGCGTTCTTGGCGTTCTTGGCGGCTCTCCCTCTGGCACACGCGCGGCGCACGGCACACGCCGGACGGTACTGTTCACAGCACACGGCACGGCACGGAGCACGCGGCACGCCAACCCACGAGATGCACGCTAGAAGCGAATCGCGAAGCCCGCCATCGCGCCATCGCCCGTCGGCAGCACATACGCCGCTGACGCAGGCTTCGACTTCGACCGCGTCACGAATAGATAGATCGTCGCACCGGCGAGCACCGCACCCGCACCGAGCGAGACCCAGCCCGGCGCCGCGGTCGAATACAGGTCGGGGCACCTCGGATCGGTCGAGCCACCCTTGCAGTTGCCGTCGAGCGCGAGCAGCACGGAGCCCGCGCCGAGGCCACCGATCGCCGCGATGCCGGTGATCCACATCCAGCCACCCCAGCGACCCGAGGGCTCGTCGACGCGTGAGCTGCCGATCGGCGCGAACGTCCCGGGCTCGCCCGCGAGCTCCACGTCGATGTCGGCCGTCGCGACCTCGCCGGCGAGAAACTTCGCGAGGGAGCGCAGGCGGTCCTCGGAGGGCGAGGGCTCGAGCGCGAGGCTCGCGCGGCGGATCTCGCGGCCGTTGACGAGGCTGACCAGCGAGCCGACGATCGCCGGGCGGCCGCGAACCTGATCGAAACCGATCACGACCACACCTGCACCGCCGACGGTCTTCGCCAGCAAGGCTGCATAGGTGGCCTCGGCTCTCTCGCGGTCCTCGGCGGTCGCGAATTGAAAGCCGGTCCACTGGGGCGAGCTGTGTACGGTCTCATCGAAAGCGAGATCGACGGTCAGCGTCGCTTCTTGCTTCGCCTTGATCGCGACGATGTGCGTGCGCGATTGCCGATCGCCGAGCTGGACGATCACGCGGTACTCGCCCGGCATCAGCTCCTTGACCGTCGTGCCCTTGCGCTCGAGGCGCTCGTTGATGAAGACCTCGGCACTCTCGTTCGCCAGCTTGACGAGCAGGCGACCGCGCGGTGCGGCCGCGAGCTCCTTCCTGGTTGCGTCGAAGAGCTGGGCGGCCTCGGGCCCGTACGTACCCTTGGTGACCTGAGCATCGGGGTAGCTGCGCACGAGCTCGTGGAACGTCTCGCGCGCCGCACTCGGATCACCGCGGCGCTGCTGCGAGAGCGCGAGTGCGACCATCGCCTTCTGCAGGCGATCGCGGACTCCCGGGTTCTTTGCGAACGCACCACTGTTTGCGTGTGCCGCATCGACGAGCGGGCCGAGTACGGAGACGGCCTGATCGAAGGTCCCGGCGATCCATGCGCGGTGCCCGGCCTCGATCTGCTCGGCGAAGTCAGCGGGCAGCCCCTGCGCGGAGATCGCCGGACGTGACACCTGCGCCTCGAACGTGCGGCCGACGGCGTCCGGACCGGCGAGGAAGTGACG
>JACCQV010000080.1 GCA_013813945.1 Deltaproteobacteria bacterium
TCTCGATCACCGAGGGCGTGGTCTCGCGGATCGAGGTCCAGCGCTACAGCCACTCCCAGCGCCACCTGCTCGCGGTCACGGTCGACGCCGCGATCAACGCCGGCAACAGCGGTGGTCCCGTGTTCGGCGACGGCAAGGTCGTCGGCATCGCGTTCCAGAAGCTGACGGGCGTCGACAACATCGGCGAGATGGTCCCGCCTCCGCTGATCCGAGCGTTCCTCGATGGCGTCGGTGCGGGCAAGCGCCCGGAGATCCCGGCCCTCGGGATCACGACGCAGAACCTCGAGAACCCCCTGCTCCGCCGTCAGCTCGGCCTCAATGCGAGCGAGCGCGGCGTCGTCGTGCTCCACGTCGACTACGACGGCTCGGCGTTCGGCTTTCTCGAGCCGCGCGACGTGATCACGGCCATCGATGGCCTGCCGATCGCGAACAACGGCACGATCCAGTACATCGGCCATTACCGCACGCGCTACGATGTGGTGCTCGGGCACCGCTACGTCGGCGACCGCATCGAGCTCGAGATCAAGCGCGCTGGCATCGCGCGCACGATCGAGCTCGAGCTCAAGCCGTGGCGCCCCCTCGTGCCGCGCTCGCGCTACGACCAGCCCCCCGCGTACTTCGTCTACGGCGGCCTCGTGTTCCAGACGCTGACGCGCGACTACCTGACGACCTGGGACAAGTGGTGGAACAAGGCTCCGAAGGAGTTCTTGAACTACTACTACCTGGGCTTCCGCTCGCCTGATCAGAACGAGGTCGTGATCCTCACGCAGATCCTCGCCGACGAGATCAACGTCGGCTATGGCCACCTCTACAACGAGGCGGTCGCGAAGATCGACGGCGTGATTCCGCGCGACATGGAGGACTTCGTCGCGAAGCTGACCGCGGCGCGCGGCGTCGTCGAGATCGAGACCACGTCGGGCGGCATGATCATGATGGACGCCGACGAGGTCCGCAAAGCACAGCCGCGAATCCTGGCGCGCTATCACATTCCTCGCGACCGCACTCCTGGGCTGCCAGGCGCTGCCGTCGCCACGCCGCCCTTGCGCGCGGCGATGCCCTAGCGCGTCAGGTCAGCTCGACCAGCAGGTCGCCCGTGTCGACGGCTTGACCCGCGGTCTTCGTGATCGTGGCAACGGTGCCGCCCTTCTCCGCGATCAGCTCGTTCTCCATCTTCATGGCCTCGAGCACGATGACGGCGGTTCCTGGCGCGACTTGCTCTCCGACGGCGACCAGCACCTTGACCACCTTGCCGGCGATCGGTGCGCGAATCGATTCGCCGCGACTGGAGGCACGCGGCGAGGCAGCGTTCGCGAGCCGCTTGTGCAGCGCGTCCTCGACCTGGAGGAGCGCTTCGCTTGCGCCGACTGACGCTGCGATCCCGGTGCGCCGACGATCGAGGTCGACGATGAAGCTGGTGCCGTCGATCACGAGGGACCACGTTCCGGGTCGAACCGGGCGGGCATCGACGAGGCGCTCGACACCATCGATCGCGACCTTGAACCGCCCGTCGGGGAGGGGTCCTTCGATCGAGACCGTGCGATCGCGGCCGTCGGCGGTGACGATGAGCTCGCGTCTCACTTCGCGGTGGGTCATACCACCGCGGCCATCGTTGCCACCAGCCGGCCATGCGTGCTATCCGCGGAGAAACCGTGCCGTCTCGCCTGGTCGATGTTCTGCTGGAGCGACGGATCCTCGTCTGTGTCGGCTCGGGCGGCGTGGGCAAGACCACCACGGCGGCGACGCTCGCGCTGGCGGCCGCACGGCGCGGCAAGAAGACGCTGGTCCTCACGATCGACCCGGCGCGCCGCCTGGCGAACTCGCTGGGGCTGTCCTCGCTTGGCCACGCGGTCCAGGAGGTCGACCGCGCGCTCGTGCATCACCACGCGCCGAGCAAGAGCGGCGAGCTGCACGCGATGATGCTCGACCAGAAGCAGGCGTTCGATGAGGTCGTCGCCCGCCACGCCAAGGATCCGGAGGCCGTGAAGCGGATCCTCGCGAATCCGGTCTACGCTCAGATCTCCGGGTCGCTCGCGGGTGCCCAGGAGTACGCCGCGATGGCGAAGCTCCACGACTTCGATCGCGCCGGGGCGTACGACCTGATCATCGTGGACACCCCGCCGACCGCGCATGCGCTCGACTTCCTCGACGCCCCACGCAAGCTCAGCGAGGCCATCGACTCGCCCGCGATCGAGTGGTTTCGCAAGCTGCAGGGTCAGGGTGGCTCGCGCTGGTCGATCGTCGGCAAGACTGGCTCGTTCGTGATCAAGCGGCTGTCGAAGTTCGTCGGCACCAAGTTCCTCGATGACCTCTCGGTGTTCTTCACGGAGTTCAACGACATCCTCGGTGGGTTCAAGCAGCGTGCCGAGGAGACGTTCGCGCTGCTCCGGCAGCCGCGGGTCGGTTTCCTCCTCGTCGCCAGCCCGGAGCCGATGGCAGTGCGCGAGGCGCTCGCGTTTCATGATCGGCTCGTCAGCGCCGGGATGCCGTTCGTCGGGTTCGTCGTCAACAAGATCTACAACCCCCGTCCGGTCCAGACCTCGGTGGCGCAGCTCGAGACGGCGCTCGCAGCTCAGCCGCAGATCGTCAGCCTCGGGCTCTCGGGAACGACCCGCACGATGGCGGCGCAGGCCCTGTTCAATGCGCACGGCGAGCTCGAGACGCTCGCGGCCGCAGACGCCACTGCGATCGCCAAGCTGCGCGCGGTCGCCGGGCCCACTGCGGCATTCGTGGAGGTCCCGCTGCAGCGCGATGACGTTCACGATGTCGAGCGGCTCGTCGCGCTCGAGAAGTTCCTGCTCGCCTAGCGACGCTTCTTGGTCGAGCTCACGGTCCACACCTCGGTCGCGAGCGCCTCGGCGGTCCACGCGGGTGCACCGACGACGAGAACCAGTGCTGGACCCTTGCGCTCGAT
>JACCQV010000157.1 GCA_013813945.1 Deltaproteobacteria bacterium
GTCGAGCACCTTGCACGCGCCGTCGATGGTGACGAACAGGTTCTGCGGCGACACATCGCGATGGATGACCGGAGTCGGCGTGCCATCGTGGTCGCGGAGCTCGTGCGCGTAGTGCAGGCCCTCGCACGCCTGCGCGATCACACCGGCGACGAGCCGCAGCGTCTGCGCGTTGTCGGGGTGCGTTCGCGGCTGATCGCGAATCAGCGCGTCCCACGATGCGCCGTCGAGGTACTCCATCGCCAGGAACAGGTTACCCTCGGCCTCGCCGAGCTCGTGGACCTGACAGACGTTCGGATGCGAGAGGTGCGCTGCGATCCGTCCCTCGTTGAGGAACATCTCGACGAACACCTTGTCCTGGGCGAGGTGGGGGAGGATCCGCTTGATCGCGAAGAGCTTGGAGAACCCACCGATGCCCTGCAGGCGGCCGAGGTAGAGCTCTGCCATCCCGCCCTTCGCGAGCTCGATCAGCAGCTCGAAGCGCCCCACGGTCTCGATCTGCGGAATCCCCACGCCAGGGAAAGTCTACCAGGTCTAGGTCTTCACCACGACGACGGCCTTCGCCGCGAGTGTGATCCGCGTTCCGCCGCCGCCCGGTGCACGCTCGATCAAGCGCGGGCCGGCGAGCCCGGCGTCGACGAGGTCCTTGCGGCACCGCGAGATCAGCATGTTGATCTCGGGCCGGCTGACCGCCGGATTGCGCGGCCACACGATGCTGCGAACCGTATCGTCGGTGATGAACTCGCCGACGCTGTAGCCCTCGGGTGGCTTGAGCAGCGCCATCATGAGATCGAACCGCCGATCGGAGAGATAGACCGCGCGCTCTCCGATCGCGAGCGTGAACACGATCCGGCCTCCGCGCGGCAGCAGCTCGATCTCTGCCTTGATCGGGAGATCCGATCGCGACGAGACCGCCGTCGTCGCTGCATCGCGGCCACGCGCATGGTGGATCGTGAAGGTCTCGCCGAGGCATGTCAGCTCGTCGCCGACGGTGAGCGGGGCGAGCGCGCCGGGCTCCAGGGGCTCTCCGTTGTGCTCGGCCTTGCCCTCACGCAACTCGACGAACAGCTCACCCTGCGCGAGATGGAGCTGGAGGAGCGCGGCCGGCCACTTCTTGACGATCAGGTCGTCCGTGGGGCCGCCGCCGATCACGAACGGAGTGTGTGCGACGCCGAAGCTGCCGCCGCGCGCGCGGACGAGAACATATCCACCGGCGGCATCGCTGGCGGCGGGCTGCGCCTCGACCTGAACCGAGAGCGTCATGCCCGGGATCCCGAGGACGTCGCCATCTGCGAGCAGCTGCGGCTTGTCGCTCGGCTTGCCGTTGATCGCGATCGGCTCGCGGCCGAGCGGCACGACCTCTGCGCCCTCCGCCGTGATGCGCACCAGTGCGTGGCGGCGACTCACGCTCGGATCGAGCGCAACGATGTCGCAGTCCTTCTGCCGCCCGATCAACACGCCGCTCGGCCCGACGCGACGCGATGGTCCGTCCGGCAGCACGAGCATGCAGCGCAGTCGCGGTGGCTCCACGCTTCGATGCTAGCGTGTTAGCGTCCTGACGTGCGAACCGCACTGGCGTTGCTCTTCGTGCTCACCGCCTGCGAGCCCGACTACGCGGACACTGCCTTCCGGTGTGACGCCACCCACGGCTGCCCGAGTGAACAGTCGTGTGAAGGCGGTCGGTGCCGGCGGGGTGGGATGGTCGGTGAGGTGTTCTGCGGTGCGGGCGGGACGTGCACCGGCAGCCAACAGTGCTGCGTGGACGGAGACAATCCGCCGCGCTGCATCCCCGCCGGTGACACGTGTCCCAACGGCTACGGCGCGCTGTGCGACGGCCTGGCCGACTGTCAGAGCGGCGACGTGTGTTGCGATGGCGCTCTGGTCTATTGCCGGGCCGCCTGCGAGGAATTGGCGTACCGGATCTGCACGCTCGACGCGGACTGTCCCTCGTCGGAACCGCACTGCTGCTTCGGCGACGCAGGGGCGGCGGTACCGTGGGGCACGTGTGCGTTCCGCGCCTGCGGCGACTAGCTCCTGATGTCGCCCTGATGTCGGAGCTGGGCTCCGGCGGGCGTATCAAGGGAACATGAAGCTTTTCACCAGCCTCCTCTTGTTCACCCTCCTCGTGTTCACGGCCTGCGGCACCAGCAGCGACGACTGCGTCGGCGACAATTGCGTCTGCCCGGTGTCGGGTGGGTGCGAACACGAGTGCACCGCGGGTGGCAGCCAGTGCCATATCCAGGGCAGCTCCGGGCCGGTCGACATCCAGTGCGCTGACAACGAGGAGTGCCACGTCGAGTGCGCGAGCTCGGCGTCGTGCAACGTCGACTGCGGCAACAGCTCGGAATGCCATGTCACCTGCCCGGCGACCGGCTGCGAGGTCACGGACTGTGTGGGCGCGGGCTGCGTCGTGTCGTGCGGCCTGTTCGCCGGCGCCGCGACGCGCAACGGGTCCACCGCGACCTGTCCGTGACCCGCGCACGCGGTACGATCGGGGATGTCGCTGCGCGCAGCTCTTCACCTCGGCCGAGCGCTGCGCCACCGCAACTACCGGCTGTTCTTCATCGGTCAGGGCATCTCCGTGATCGGGACCTGGGTGACGAGGTTCGCGACGAGCTGGCTCGCTTACACGATGACCGGATCGCCGCTGATCCTCGGCCTCGTCACGTTCTGCAACAACGCACCGACGCCGCTGATCGCCCCGATTGCAGGCGTGCTGATCGATCGCTGGAATCGCCGGCGGGTGATCCTCCTGACCCAGCTCGCGGCGCTGCTGCAGTCGGCCACGCTCGCAGTGTTCGCGTTGACCGACTCGATGACCGTCGGGCACCTGCTCGTGCTCGGGGCGATCCAGGGAGTGATCAACGGCTTCGACCTGCCGGCGCGCCAGTCGTTTCTCCGTGAGACGATCGAGGATCCGGCTCACTTGCCGAACGCGATCGCGCTCAACTCGTCGATGGTCAACCTCGGCAAGATGATCGGTCCGGTGATCGCCGCGATCCTGGTCGGGCTCGTCGGAGAAGGCTGGTGCTTCGCGATCGATGCGGCGAGCTACCTGGCGGTGATCGCGGCCGTGCTGGCGATGCGAATCACTCCACGGCCGCGTGCCGCCCGCTCGGGGAAGCGCGTCCACACCGAGCTCGCCGATGGAGTGCGCTACGTGCGATCTGTACCGCTCGTACGCAGTGTGCTGATCCTGCTTGCGACGACGTCGGTGCTGACCGGGGGCTACACGTCGCTGTTGCCCGTGGTCGCGACGCGAACCCTGGGCGGCGATGAGCACACGCTCGGGATCCTGATGGGCGCGGCCGGAATCGGCGCACTTGCGGGAGCGCTGTTTCTCGCGAGCCGGACCACGGTCGTCGGGTTCGGCACGCTGATCGGGCGCACGCTGTTCGTGCTCGGAGCATCCCTTGCCGCACTCGAGCTCGCCTGGTCGATCTGGATCGCGGTGCCGCTGTTGTTCATCATCGGGTTGACGCTGATGATCCAGATGGCCGCGACGAACTCGATCGTCCAGACGATCGTCGATCACGACAAGCTCGGCCGCGTGATGAGCCTGTATGCGGTCGCGTTCGCGGGCGGGATGCCAATCGGCGCATTACTCGAGGGTGCACTCGCGAGCCGGATCGGGGCGATTCACACGCTGGCGGTCGCCGGGGCCGGCTGCATGATTGCCGCGCTCGTGTTCCGTCGCGCGCTTCCCGGCCTGCGGGCGCTCACCCGGCCGCTCTACGTCCGCCTCGGGCTGCTCGGTGAGGAGTCGGCGTAACACGTCCATGACAGGCCGTTTGCCCGTGCGCGCACGGCACCCGGCGTAGTATCCCGAGTCCATGACCCAGCAGCTTCTCCCGACGACGATGGTCGGTTCCTACCCGCGCCCGGCCTGGTTCACGCAGCAGCTCGCAGGCAAGGACGTGCTCGAAGCGTTCAAGGTTGCTGCCCATGCCGAGGCCTTCCACGATGCGACGCGCGTCGTGATCAAGGACCAGGAGGATGCCGGCCTCGACATCCTGACCGACGGGCAGATGTGGTTCGACGACTACAACATGGGGATCGGGTCGTTCCTCTGGTACTGGCTGGAGCGCACCAAGGGGTTCTCGAGCGAGAAGCTGCCGCACCCCGCACGCGACAAGGCGAAGGGCCGCGACATCTGGGCGCTCGACGAAGCCGGCGGAGTCGCGGTCGAGGGCGCGATCGAGCGCGGTCCCGTGCGCATGGAGCTGATCTATCGCTGGGCGCAGCGCCATACCCAGAAGCCGGTCAAGGCCTGCATCGGCGCGGGGCCAGTCCAGCTGTCGACGCTCGCCCACTTCCGCAGCGGCCCGGTCAAGAACCGCTACGACCTGTCGCGCGCGCTTGCCGATGTGTTCCGCGCCGAGATCGGTGAAGTCGTCGGCGCCGGATGCAAGCACATCCAGCTCGAGGACCTCGGCGCCTGGATGCCGCACCTCTCCGGTGAGAAGGACTACGACTGGGTCACCGACGTCGTCGATCGCACGATGTCCGAGATCCCGCAGGGCGTGGAGCGCTCGTGGCACTTCTGCATGGGTAACGCGTGGGGGAACAAGCTCGAGGGCATGACCGCCGGCGGCTATCGCGAGATCATGCCGCACTATCACAACACCAAGATCGACGCGTACGTGCTCGACTTCGCGTGCCGAGAGATGGAGGACGCGGATCTGCTGCGCAAGATCCCGAGCGACAAGAAGGCGCACGTCGGCGTCATCGACGTCCGCACCCTCGAGATCGAGCACCCCGAGCAGGTCGCCGAGCGCACGCGCAAGGTCCTCAAGCACATCGATGCCGACCGCGTGACGCTGACCACGGACTGCGGTCTCAAGCAGCTGCCGCGCGTCGTCGCAGTGCAGAAGCTCCGCGCACTCGCCGAAGGCGCTGCGATCGTCCGTCGCGAGCTGCGCTGATCCGCCTCCGCAGGCGGTGAGCTGCGTTATGCTGGTGCGATGAAAGCACTGGGGATCGCGCTCGTGATCGTGGCGGCAGCACTCATGGGTTGTACCGAGGACGGGCCGCTGGATGGTGCATGCGGAAGCGGGTTCGATGCCGAGCGCGGCACGGTCGGCGACTTCGGTGCGGGTGATGCGGCACAGAAGGTCGAGGCGCTGCTCCACGCATCCGCCGATCTTTATGCCGCATCCGTCGCGGTCGAGGCCGATGTCCGCGGCGCGTGCACGGCGATGGCGACCGACCTCGGGATCCCGGCGAATGAGCTGGCACCCGCGACGGGCGAGCTCGCGGTCACGGCCGCCTGTAGTCGGGTCGCCGACGAGATCGATACGATCATCGCCTCGATGCCGACGGGGGTCGCGCTCGGGATCTCGATCACCCCTGCATCGTGCAATGTCGACCTCCAGGTCTCGGCGACGTGTGCGGCGGAGTGCGACGTCGCGATCACCGGTGACGCGATGGTGGAGTGCCGCGGCGAGCTCCACGGCTCGTGCACCGGCAGCTGTTCCGGTGAGTGCGCCGTGCAAGGCAACGTCAGCTGCACCGGCTCGTGCTCGGGCACCTGCTCGGGCACCTGCTCGGGCACCTGTCACGGCACGTGCTCGGGTACCTGCAGCGCGATGGACTCACAGGGCAACTGCGTCGGCACGTGCAGCGGGACGTGCTCCGGAACGTGTTCGGCGATGTGCTCTGGAACGTGCGCGGGAACGTGCACCTCGACGCTAACGGGATCGTGCACGGGGGAGTGCTCTGGTACCTGCAGTGCCGCGTGGCAGGCGGAGTGCACGGGCGAGGCAAATGTCATGGCGAACGCCGAGTGCAAGGCCGCGTGTGACACCAGCGCGAACTGCAAGGCGGTGTGCGATCCCCCGGTGGTCACGATCGTCGCTGTCGCGCTGACCAATGCGCAGGCGGCTGCGCGCGTGAATGCGCTGGTGTTGACGTTGCGCGCGAATTATCCGAGGCTCCTGCGTGCGCAGCAGCGCGTGCAGCTCACGATTGCACCGTCGCTGCCTGGGTTCGCGACCGCCGTGCGCGCGGCGAGCACGTCGCTGCGAGACGTCGGCGTTCAGGGCGCTGCGTGCGTTGCAAGCGCGGTCAACGTCGTGACCGGTGCCGCCGCCGAGCTCGACGCGTCGGTCTCGGTGAGCATCGAGGTCTCTGCTTCGGTGTCGGCGTCGGGATCGACAAATTGACGTCGATCACGGCACGCAGATCTTTTGCTGGTGCAGTGCGCGCCAGCGAGTCGTAAGCGACCCGACGCAATTTCGATCCGCCGTGTCGCTTCGCGTTCTGCGCGCGACTCCGTGTATGTCAGCGACGGATATGCGCGCCGGACGATCTGAGCGATTACTTGATCGGCAGGTCGTGGATGTCGATCGACGGCCCGCCGGGCGCACCTTGGCGCTTGCGCAGCACGGCGACGCGGCCACCGGCGGCGTGCCATTCGACGAATTTCCGCTTGCCGGGGAGGATCAGTAGCTTCGTCGGCTGCCCCGCGGTCAGGTCCGCGACGTAGAACTCGACGCCGTCGGGGTCCTTCGAGCGCCGTTGCGAGGTGATCGAGAACAACAGCTTGGTCCCGCCGAGCACCTGGTTGTGTAGCGAGGCCAGGTAATACGCTGACGCTGGCCGCGCGACAGTGACCGGCCGCGCGTTGCCACCGGCGACGAGCTGGAATACGTTGCCGCGGCGAAACACGAATGCGCTCTGTCCTGGGTGCGCCCGTTGCTCGGCGGTCAAGCGCGCGAACGCACCATCGATGGGCAGCTCGGACGTGGCCATCGAACCGGCAAGCACGTCGAGGCGCACGAGCTGATGTGGCAGTCGGATGTTCTCGGCTTTGTCATACGGACCGGCGCGGCGACCGACGAGCGTTGACCAGCCATCGGCCCACCACAGCGGCCAGATCTTGCCGTCCGGGTGATCGACGCGTCCGCTCGCCTCGATCAACGCGGCGCTCTTCAACGGGCGCAGATCATCGGCAGCATAGCTCGCGACCCCGTGGGTCGTGACCTTCGGCAGCTTGGTCCGGGTGTACGTGATGATCGTCGGCGTGCCCGCAACGTCGCTCAGCGAGATATGGTCGAACGGACCGATCGAGGTCTGCGGTATCGGCCCGGCGATCGGAATGCTCCACGCGCGCTGCTGCTTGCCGACGGCCTCGATCAAGAGCAGGCGATCGGGCGAGACCCAGTGGAGCTGCTCCGGCATCGGTACTGCGGTCAGGGTTGCCACTTCGGTGGCGCCGGGGAGCGAGGCGATCTTGAGAGTGATCGTGCGCGGAGCAAGGTGGTTGATCTCGACCTGCACGTACGCGAGCTTGGTCCCCATCGAGTTGATTGCGAACGCGTTGGCGAGAAAGCCGTCCGACGCCGTGACCGTCGCGGTCGGTGTCGGATCGGGCTCCGCGTGCGCCGCGCGGGAAGACATCGAGGCGCACAGCGCCGCGAGCAGCAGGACGGTTGACCTCATGCCGCCTCTACTTCGCGGTCACGGTGATGCGATAGCCCTCTGTCAGGTAC
>JACCQV010000162.1 GCA_013813945.1 Deltaproteobacteria bacterium
GCCGGAGACCATCAACACGTTCCAGGACGAGGACGGTTGCCCGGACACGCTGCCGGATACCGATGCCGACGGCCTCGATGACACGAAGGACAAGTGCCCGGCCGAGGCCGAGGACAAGGATGGCTTCCAGGACGAGGACGGCTGCCCGGATGCGGACAACGATGCCGACGGCACCATGGACGGCGCCGACAGGTGTCCGATGGAAGCTGGCCCGGCCGAGAACGCCGGCTGCCCGGACACCGACTCTGACGGCGACGGCGTCGTCGACCGCCTCGACAACTGTCCGCAGGAGGCCGGTGCCAAGGACAACCAGGGCTGCAAGAAGAAGCAGCTGGTCGTCATCACCAAGGATCAGCTGAAGATCCTCGACCAGGTCTACTTCAAGACCAACTCGGCCAACCTCAACAAGCGGTCGAACAGGCTGCTCGACAACATGGCGTTCGTCCTCAAGGCGCACCCGGAGATCGTCCGCGTCCGCGTCGAGGGCCACACCGATGACGTCGGCAACGACGCGAAGAACCAGATCCTGTCGCAGGCGCGCGCAGAGTCGGTCGTCGCGTACCTCGTCAACGCCGGCGTCGATGCCGGCCGGCTCGAGGCTGTCGGTCACGGCGAGGGCAAGCCGCTCGTCGAGGGCAAGAGCAAGAAGGCGCGCGCTGTTAACCGCCGCGTCGAGTTCAACATTCCGCCGCAGTAGCTGACGGCCGGTCGAACGACCGCACCGCACCGCCCGCGTCGCCGTCACTGGTCACGCGGGCGGTTTTTCGTTTCGGGCGACCGGGAGTGTGCGTCATAGGCATTGCGGGCCACGGCTTCGTCGCGTGCTATCCCCGAACATGGGCCTCGAGGTCGATCGTGAACACTTCGAGGATGAGGACTACGTCGCGTTCGACGCGCGCTTACGTGCCTGCCTCGAAGCATTACGCGAGCTGATGGCCCGCCCTGGGTTTGGCGTCGCACCGCTGTCGGTGGGTGCGGAGGTCGAGCTGGACCTCATCGACTCGAGCGGCGATCCGTTTCCGCGGAGTCGCGAGCTACTCGCTCGGATCAAAGATCCGCGAGTGACGCTCGAGATCGATCGGTTCAACCTCGAGATCAACTCGACGCCAGTGCCGCTCGCGGGATCGCCATTCACCGCGCTCGGAATCGAGATCGATGAGCTCCTCGAGAAGATCGCTGGCGTCGCTGCAGGTGACGGCGCCCAGCCGATTGCGATCGGCATCCTGCCCTCTCTCCATGCAATGCATCTCCAGTCCTCCGCACTGATCACCGATCGCATGCGCTATCGCGCGATGGGGGCTGGTTTGCGCCGGCTCAAGCAGGCTCCGTTCCAGATCTCGATCGAAGGGACCGACCGCCTGGAGATCGAGTGCGAGGACGTCACCGTGGAAGGCGCGAACACCTCGCTGCAGCTGCACCTGCGCGTGCCGCCGCAAGACTTCGCGGCGATGCACCACGCGGCTCAGATCGCCACGGCCCCCGTGCTCGCAGTCGCCGGTAACTCACCGTTGCTGCTCGGCAAGCGGCTATGGGAAGAGACGCGGATCGCGCTGTTCCGGCAGTCGGTGGATGATCGCCCGCTCGGCGACGTCGATGACTGGCGGCCCGCACGCGTGTCGTTCGGTCACGGCTGGGTTCGCACCGGCGCGCACGAGCTGTTCGCGGAGAGCGTGGCGCTCTACGAACCGCTGCTACCGATCATCGGGCCAGAAGATCCGATCGCGTGCGTGCGGTCGGGCGGCGTGCCGACCCTCGCGGAGCTACGCCTGCATCACGGCACGATCTGGCGCTGGAACCGCGCCGTCTACGATGCGGCGTCGGATGGCCATCTCCGGATCGAGCTCCGCACGCTGCCCTCCGGGCCGACCGTGACCGACATGATGGCAAATGCGGCGTTCCTTGTCGGGCTCGTCGTCGCGATCGCGCCCGAAGTCGAGACCTGGTTGCCCGGTCTCACCTTCGGTCACGCCCGGCGAAACTTCTACTCCGCGGCGCGCCACGGACTGGCGGCCGAGCTGCTGTGGTCCCCCGCCGCCGGTGAGCGGGTCCGTGCAGTCAGTGCGCGCGAGCTTGCGGAGCGCTTGTTGCCGGTCGCACGCGCCGG
>JACCQV010000221.1 GCA_013813945.1 Deltaproteobacteria bacterium
GCGATCGCGGTCGGAAGCCGCGATCGCGACGCGGTTGGTACGGGTGGACGATTGTCGAGAGTCCTCAGCGCGGGGGACCACCGCATTGGGTGTGGTCGGTTGCAGCGAATACGGATCGGTCATGTCCGAGCGAGCACCCATCGACACCTTCGGGCGCACGGCCTGACTGGCTGCCGAGACCGTCGTCGGGAGCTTCGAACCCTGCATGGGCGGAATCGAATCGAGCGTCGCTGCGGCGCCGACCTCCATCGGGTCGAAGGCCACGGTGCGCGTGACGTCATCGAGCTCCTGGGTCGAGAGCAGCAGACGGAGATCGTACTCGAGATCGCCGACCGTCTTGTAGCGCTTGAGCGGATCGCGCTCGAGGCAGCGGGCGAGGATACGGTCGAGCTCCTCGGGCACTGGCGTGCGCTTCGACAGCGGCGGTGGCGTCGTCTTGAGGATCGCCGCAAGTGCGGCTGCGGCTGTCTGCGCCTCGGCGAAGGGGCGGACGCCCGCGATGAGCTCGTAGATCAGAATTCCGAGCGTGTAGATGTCGCTCTGCCCGGTGCATGCGCCGCCGACCATCTGCTCGGGGGACATGTAATCGAGCGTGCCGATCATCTGCCCGGCGTTCGTCAGATCGCTCGAATCGAAGTCGCTGTCGTGCAGGATCTTCGCGATCCCAAAATCCAGCACTTTGACGAAGTCAGGATCGCCAGCCGCGGGCTCGAGGTGGATGTTCGTCGGCTTGAGATCGCGATGAACAATACCGCGGGCGTGCGCTTCACCGAGCGAGTCGCAGATCGCGCGTGCGATCTTGACCATCCGCTTCCATTCGAACCTGCCCTGAGACCGGAACCGCTCGAACAAGCTCTCGCCGCGGAGCAGCTCCATGACGATGTAGAGCGTTCCGTCATCGGCTTCACCGAGCTCGTAGGCGGTGATGGTGTGAGGGCTGCGCAGCGACGTCATGGTCGCGCCCTCGCGGCGGAACCGGGCGACCACGCCTGCATCGCCGGTCAGCTGGGGATGCAGGACCTTGAGCGCGACCTCATGTCCCGACTTGATGTGGGTTGCGCGATAGATGGCGCCGAACCCTCCGGCAGCGAGCCGGAAGTCGATCATGTAACGACGGTCGAGGACCGATCCGAGTAACGGATCGATGCGCTCGACCATCGTGCGGTCGTTCGCGTCCTGATCCCGGGGCACCGTCCTGCCAATGTACCACCCAGGTCGCTTCCCGGCCTACTAGCTCGGCGGGCGGGCCGCGGGCCCACACCTGCGGTATCGTCCGCGCGATGCAGAGACGCACGTTCCTGTTGACGACCGCATCCGCTGCCGTGCTGCTCGCGTTTCGCAGCAAGCTGTCCTTCGCCAAAGGTGAGCCCGCCGTGAAGTTGCCCCCTCTCCTCGCCCCTTACGCCGGCCCCTATGGCGGCGTCCCCGCGTTCGGCACGTTCAAGGTCGCCGACTTCAAGCCTGCACTGCTCCAGGGCATGGACCTCCAGCGTGCCGAGCTGCAGGCGATCGTCGATACCAAGGAAGCACCGACGTTCGAGAACACGATCGCGGCGCTCGAGGACTCGGGCCGGCCGTTCTATCGCGCGAACACGCTCATGGGCATCTACACGTCGACGATGAGCGACAAGGCGATGCAGAAGGTGGAGACCGAGATGGCGCCGATCCTCTCGGCGTTCAGTGACGAGATCATTCAGAACGAGAAGCTGTTCGCTCGGATCAAGACGGTCTACGACGCGAGGAAGACGTCGAACCTGACCGCCGATCAGCTGCGGCTGCTCGATGTGGTCTATCGCAACTTCGCGCGCCGTGGCGCCGCGCTCGGCGCGAAGCAAAAATCGCGCATGAAGGAGATCAACGGCAAGCTGGCGAGCCTGTTCACGCTGTTCGGGCAGAACCAGCTCGCCGACGAGGAGAACTACACGATCACGCTCGACAAACTCGACGACCTTGCAGGTCTACCCGAGGGCGAGATCGCGGGCGCGAAGGCGGCAGCCGACGCGAAAGGCCAGAAGGGAAAGTGGCTGATCACGAATACGCGTTCGAGCGCGGAGCCATTCCTGACCTACTCGACCCGCCGCGACCTGCGCGAGAAGGTCTGGAAGATGTGGGTCAGCCGCGGTGACAACGCGGGCAAGTACGACAACAAGCCCGTGATCACCGAGATCCTGACGCTGCGGGCCGAGCGCGCCAAGCTGCTCGGCTTCCCGACACACGCGCACTGGATCCTCGACGACAGCATGGCGAAGACCCCGGACGCGGCCATGGCGTTGATGCTGAACGTCTGGAAGGCGGCCGCCGCGCGGGTGCGCGAAGAGGTCGCTGACATGCAGAAGATCGCGACCGGCGACAAGGTCGCGAAGATCGAGGCGTGGGACTACCGCTTCTATGCGGAGAAGGTCCGCAAGGAGAAGTACGACTTCGATCAGAACGAGCTGAAGCCCTACCTGCAGGCAGACAAGCTGCGCGATGCGATGTTCTGGTGCGCCAAGCAGCTCTACGGCCTGACGTTCACGCCGATCAAGGGCGTGCCGGTCTATCACCCCGAGGTCAAGGTCTGGGAGGTCACCCGCGCGAAGAAGCGTGTCGGCCTCTGGTACTTCGACCCGTATGCACGCGACGGCAAGCGCTCCGGTGCGTGGATGAGCGAGTACCGCACGCAGGAAGCGTTCAAGACACCGGCCACGCCGATCGTGTCCAACAACTCGAACTTCGTGAAAGGGAAGAAGGGCGAGCCCGTCCTGATCTCGTGGGACGACGCGACGACAATGTTTCACGAGTTCGGCCACGCGCTCCATGGGCTGCTGTCGAACGTCCGGTTCCCGACGCTCGCCGGCACGAACACGCTGCGCGACTTCGTGGAGTTCCCGAGCCAGCTCAACGAGCACTGGCTCTCGACGCCGGAGGTGCTCAACAAGTTCGCCGTCCACTACAAGACGAAGAAGCCGATCCCGAAGCAGCTCGTCGAGAAGAACGAGAAGGCGAAGAACTTCAACCAGGGGTTCAAGACCGCCGAATACCTGATGTCTGCGATCTACGACCTCAAGATCCACACCGCGGCGGCGGGCAAATCGATCGATGCGGGTGCCTTCGAGAAGACGACCATGAAGGAGATCGGCGCGCCGACGGAGATCGTCATGCGTCACCGCCCCACCGGGTTCGGGCACATCTTCTCGGGTGATGGCTACTCTGCCGGGTACTACAGTTACATCTGGGCAGACACCCTGACCGCCGATGCCGCGGAGGCGTTCGACGAGGCAAAGAGCTTCTACGACAAGCCGACGGCGACGAAGCTCCACGATGCGATCTTCAGCATCGGCAACTCGGTGCCGCCGGACGAGGCGTTCCGCAACTTCCGCGGGCGTGACGTCGACACCAACGCGGTCATGCGGAGCCGAGGCTTTCCTGTCGTGAAGTGACGCTGCGTTGGCGTGAAGCGAGGGTGAGCTGCCGTACGTTGCCTACGGGTGTCCGAAGGTATTGGGATACGACTGCGACGATGCGGCGTTACAGACGGCCATGAACATTCAGCAAGTGGTCTCGAGGTCGATCGCGGTGATCGCGATCGTGGTGGTGGGCATCCCGGCGGCGGCACAGGCGGACGCGAAGTCTGACCGCGCGGCGATCGCGGAGTCGCTGACCAAGCTGTCGACCAGTGCAGCCGCGCTCGGTCAGACGGCGAAGAGCTCAGACGATCGGGGCGCGCGCAAGAAGTTCGCGCCCGCCGCGACCGAGCTTTCGGATGATCTGGCCTCGCTCGCGCGCCGCGCCGGCAAGGACGTCCCACTCAAGACCATCGGCAAGGAGGCGACTGCCATCGAGAAGGATGCGAATGCGCTGGTCGAGCTCGCCGATGAGGCGGAGGACAAGGCCGAGCGCAGGTCGCTGCGCTCGCAGGCCGTGCTGATCGGCCAGGGTCTCACCACCGTGCGGAAGTCGATCGATACAGCGGCGACCAAGGACGACAAGCCGGCCGAGGCGGCGAAGTTCACCGGCCGCCTGTTCAACAACAGTGGTGACTGCTCGTGGGCCGAGAACGTCAGGTTCGTGATCTCCGCGAACGGTACCCAGGTGTTCCAGTCGGGGCTCGTGTTCCCCGGCAAGGACCTGCAGGTCGTCCTCTACAAGTCGTCGTATCTCGTTCAGGTTACCGACACGGTCGGCAAGCTCCTCGCTCAGGGCACCCTCAACGCTGACCGCGAGGGCTGGAGCTACAAGTCCGGGTGTGTCAATCAGGACTGAGTGACGCCAGAGGGCAGCTCCGGCTCACACGATCGATGTCATCGACGGGCGATCGTTCTGATGGTCTAATGGTCGGGCATGCTTCGCTGGTTCCCGCTCCTGCTCGTCGGTTGCGGCTTCCAGCTCACCCCCGGCGCCGCGATCGTGGATGCGCCACCCGACACCCCGGGCGGACCTCTCGATGGGCCGCTCGATGCTCCGATCGATGGGCCCACCGATACGCTCGACGCTTCGATCGACGCTCCGGCCGTCCTCGCATTCTGCAACGCCGCAGACGCGACCTTGCGC
>JACCQV010000236.1 GCA_013813945.1 Deltaproteobacteria bacterium
TACATGTTCTGATCGGCGGGCGATCCGGCTCATCGATTGTCGAGCGTGGCGAGCGCACGCCGAACGAGATCCGGAGGCACCGTGATCTTCGGGACCTTCTTCATCGCGAACCAGGTCCGCGGATCGACGTCGAGCCCGAGCCCATGCATGTAGTTGTACAGCGCCTTGCGCAGCCCCGGCGCGAACGCGTCGTGATCGCACCCGGTCGGATCGACGAACGCGACCTCGTTGCGGGCAAACGTCACCTTCGGTGCGCGGGACAGCTTGATCCCGAACAGCGCGGGCTGCTTCCCGATCGGGCTGTGCGCGGTCGCGGCGAACCGGTGCCAGAACGCGGACTGGATGCAGCCCTCGACGAACAGCTGGCGCACGCGCTCGAGCGCGTCGACGGTGTCCTGTGCGGTCTCGGTCGGAAATCCGTACATCAGATAGGCGTGGACCATGATCCCCGCGTCGGTGAACGCCCGCGTCACGCGCGCGACCTGCTCGACCGTGACGCCCTTCTTCATGAGCTCGAGCAACCGATCCGACGCGACCTCGAGCCCACCGCTGATCGCGACGCACCCGGAACGCGCGAGCAACGCACAGAGGTCCGGCGTGAACGCCTTCTCGAACCGGACGTTGCCCCACCACGTGATCATCACGTTCCGCGCGATCAGCGTCTCGGCGAGCGCGCGCAGCGCGGCCGGCGGCGCGGCTTCGTCGACGAAGTGAAACCCGGTCTGCCCGGTCTCGGCGATCAGTGCCTCGATCCGATCGACCAGCAGGTCCGCGGGCGCGCGATCGTAGCGCGCGATGTAATCGAGCGTGACGTCACAGAACGTGCACTGCTTCCAGTAGCAGCCGTGTGCGATCGTCAGCTTGTTCCAGCGGCCATCCGACCACAGCCGGTGCATCGGGTTGAGCATCTCGAACAACGACAGGTAGCGATCGAGGGCGAGGCCCACGTAGGTCGGCGTCCCGGCATCACGCAGCGCGACGTCCTGGATCGCCGCGTCAGTCCGCAGGTGGACCACGCCGCGCGCGCGGACAAACGTGCGGAGCAGCGGCCGCTTCGCGTCGCGCAGGTGCTCGAGTAGCGCGAGGATCGGGGCCTCGCCGTCATCGAGCGTGATGAAGTCGACGTAGTCGAACACGCGTGGCTCGGTCAGCTCGCGCAGCTCCGTGTTGACGTACCCACCACCGAGCAGGATCCGGGTCGCGGGTGCGATCGCCTTGATCGCGCGCGCGATCCGGAACGCGCCGTAGATGTTGCCCGGGAACGGCGCGGTGAGCCCGACCACGTCAGGGCGATGGGTCGCGACCAACTCGCGCGCGAGCTCGTCGAGCATGTCGTCGACGAGAGTCGGCTTGCCCTCGAGGGCCGTGCGCAGCGGTTCGAACGACGCCGCGCTCGACGCGAGCCGCTCGCCATACCGCGCGAGCTCGAACTCGGGATCGATGCCTTCCCGGATCGCGTCGGCGAGATCATCGATGTACAGACTCGCCAGGTGCTTCGCGCGATCCGCGGTGCCCAGACCGCCGAACGCCCACGCGAGTGGATCCTCATCGTCGGCGCCCGGACCGTCTCCGATCGCGGCGAACCGCGGACCCTCTGGCAGCACGTCACCGCCAACGATGCGCAGCGCGAAGCCCGGGTCTCTGCCCTGGAGGAAGCGGACCACCGAGTCGACGGTGGAGATGTAGCGGTCTGCCTGGGCCAGGAAGCTCGCGACCGCCTCCGATCTGCGCGAGCGCGACCCTTGGCCCCCTCTGACGAGGGGCTTGCGGGCGAGCTGGTCGCGAACGCGACCGAGACCGGCGCGGCTGAACAACCGCAGGAACAGCTCGATCGCCGCATCGGCCTGGATGACCTCCACGCCGAGCCGCGCTTCGTGCTGGCGCAAGAAGCCCGTCAAGTACGCCGTCGCGGGGTACGGCGTGTTGAGCTGGGTCATCGGTGGAGTGACGAGGAGCAGGCGCAAGCCTGCGCAAGGTAGCGCACCCTGGGGTAGGTTCGACTCCCGACGTGCGACTCAACAAATACCTGAGCGAGAGCGGCGCCTGTTCGCGGCGCGAGGCCGATACCTTCATCGAGGAGGGCCGGGTCACTGTCAACGGAACCCCCGCCGTCCTGGGCACCCAGGTCAACGAGGGTGACGAGGTCAAGCTCGACGGCAGCCCCGTCGGTAGCGCGCGCAAGAACGTCAAGCCGGTCTACATCGCTCTCAACAAGCCGGTCGGCATCACCTGCACCACCGAGCGCCACGTCGAGGGGAACATCGTCGACTTCGTCGATCACCCCGAGCGAGTATTTCCGATCGGCCGGCTCGACAAGGACTCCGAAGGACTGATCCTGCTCACGAACGACGGCGACATCGTCAACGAGGTCCTGCGCGCCGAGCACCACCACGAGAAGGAGTACGTGGTCGGAGTGGACCGCGCGGTCACACCGGAGTTTTTGACTGCGATGGCCTCCGGCGTTCGCCTCTCCGACGCGACGACGAAGAAGTGCAAGGTCGAGAAGCTCGGCGCGAAGCTGTTCAAGATCACGCTGACCCAGGGTCTCAACCGGCAGATTCGACGGATGTGCGAGGCACTCGGCTACACCGTCGAGGGCCTCCGTCGCGTGCGCATCATGCACATCCAGCTCGGGTCGCTCGCGGTCGGCCGCTGGCGAAACCTCAACGATCACGAGATCGCCGCGCTGCTGCCGCCGGCCGGTCAACCGAAGCAACCGCCTCGGCCGCAACCGCAACAGCCGCAGCGCCAGGGCCATCCGCAGAAGCCGGCCTCGGGTCGGGGCGCCCCACCCGGCCGCGGCGGACCGTTGGGTCGCGGTGGACCACCCGGCCGCGGCGCGCCACCGGGCAAGCGCGGGCCATCGCGCGGATCACACGGTTCGCGTCGCGGTCGCGGGTAGCGCACGGCCAAGCACTCGGGCGCGAAGCATTCAGCGCGAGGCGCGGCCGCGCTTGCGGCGCAGGACGTAGCCGCACGCGAGCACGACCACGATCAGGTCGGGCCGCACGCGGGTCCGCCCCGTGTTGCAGTTGCCGCAGCACCCGACCTCGTCACCGCAATCGGAGACCGGCACCCGAACGATCTTCTCCTGCACGACGACCTCCCGCTCCGTCGGATCGCCCGCGACGCGCATCGCGACCGGATCGTCGGCAGGCACGCCGCCGCTGTCGAGCACGAGCTCGTTGCGGGTCAGAAAGCCTGAGGTGCCCCAGCCGGTGTGATTCGCGAACGGCACGTGAGCACCCGGCAGGTCGTAGCGGCCGTCCGCGGCGACGTAGACGATCATCGCGGCGTTGCCTGGTGCCGTGCCGAACGCCACCGGCAACCGGGGCTCGCTGCCGGGGTAGGTCAACGCGATCGGCGCAAACGTCGTCGTCGTCGGTTGCCCCACCGCGACACGCACCGCGATCACCGTGTAGTCGAGCGCGATGTACGGCGCGACCGCATCGAGGTCCGCCTGGTCGTACCGATAGTTGAGGCCGGTGAGCCAGGTCGCCAGCTCGGTCGCGTCTGCCGGCTCGGCGCGCAGCACCTCGTAAGGTCCGATCTTCTCGACGACCAGTCCACCATCCCCGAGGCCACCGTCCCCGAAGCTGGGTGGATTCCAGCTCGGCGATCCTTCGCAGCCGCCGCTGGACTCCTGTTCGGTGGTGCCGCAGCCCGACGGGCACTGCTTGCCGTACGCAGGATCCTCCACGCGGACCGTGTGGACCTCGATCTTGGGTGCGGTGACC
>JACCQV010000238.1 GCA_013813945.1 Deltaproteobacteria bacterium
CTCGACATCCGTCCGCTCGCGAAGGTCGTGCGCGAGCTCTTCGTCGGCGTCGACGTCTCCTACCAGGCGCGGTTCCCGCGTGGTCTCAATCCGAACACGCTGCGCGCCGAGGATCCGGCGGTGTTCCAGATCGCTCCGATGCTCGTGTACTCACCGATGGGACCGTCGGCCTACGATCGCCCGCAGCTGCGCCTCGTCTATCGCGCGGCGCGCCTCAACGAGGCAGCGCGCAACGAGCTCGTCCCCGACGATCCACGGCAGGGTCGCGAGTGGACCCACTTCCTCGGCTTTCAGGCCGAGTGGTGGTTCAACAGCTCGACGTACCGCTGATCACGGGCAGGTATCGCAGGTAGCGGCCGGCAGGGACGAGCAGCCACGGCCGAGTGGGTCGCATGCTTGGCTGCTGCACGTCAGGAACTCGCACGACGAGTTGAACGCGCAGGTGACGTCGCACGCGCACGAGTCGCTGCAGTCGACGCCACGGCACGAGTTCTGGCCCTGGCACTTCACCTCGCAGTCACCATCGCCGCACTGGATGTTGCGGCACGAGCCCTGGCCCGAGCAGGTGATCGCGCAGGACTTGGCGGAGTCGCAGTTGACGCCGTTGGCACATGCGTTGTTCGTCGAGCACAGGATCGCGCAGTTCCAGCCGCTCGGGCACACGATCGGCTGGTTGCCCGTGCAGCTCGTGACGCCGCAGTCGACGGTGCACGTCTTCGACCCCTCGACGCAGCTGGTGCACTGCGGCGGGCAAACGAACATCGGGCTGTCGATCGGGGCGTCCTTTTTCGGCGCGTCGATCATCTTGGGGCCATCGATCACCCCGCCTGGGACGATGCAGTAGCCACCGATGCACTGGCGCGTGCGATCGCAGTCCGTCTGGACGGTGCACTCGAAGTCGCCACTTTTGTGATTGATCGAGCAGCTGGTCGAGGAGATCACGGCGAAGGCGAGGGTGGCGAGCCAGGCAACGACGAGCTTCATGGCGAGCCTCCAAGGGTGAGCGTGATCCCTGCACCGTCATCGAAGATCGCGGGCGCGATCCGCGCGGACTGCAGCGCGGACCGTGACCTCCGCCCACGGATGTAGAAGTACGTGCTGACCGCGCCGAGCGCCATTCCGGTCAGGAACAGCAGGTTGCCCCACCCGGCGTACGAGTCACCGCGCTCCTCGAGGAGCTTGAGATCCTCGAGCTGCCCAATGGTCGCAGTCGGGTGGGTATCGACCTCTTCCTGGATCGTCCCGGCTTCGCCCCACAAGAGGAAGCCGATCGTCATCGAGACGCCGCCGCCGATCATGCCGGCGATCGGCAGGCGACTGCGCCGGGCGACGGGCGGCTGATCGACGCGCTCCGGATACATCGGTGCGGGGGTGGCGATCGGCGAAGGCTGCGGCTCCGCGGTGGCCGGCAGTGCTTCGCGAGGCGGCGGTGCTGGCTCCTCCGGTGGCGGAGTCGGCGTCGGCGGTGGTGGCGGGACGACGGGCTCGGGCGGCTTGCCGTCGCTGAACAGCGGCGCGAGGTTCTCGAGATTGTCGGCGGGTTGCCCCGTCGCGAGCACCATCTTCGCTTCGCGGGTCATGCCGCCGCGAGTCACCCGGTGAACCTCGATCTCGGTGCCACCCGGCTTGCGCGCGGTCGTCGCATAGACGACCTCGTCGACCGTGAGCATGTCGAGCACCTCGTCGCGACACGCCGGGATCTCGGGCTTGCAGCCGACCGCCGCGGCCGCGTCGGTGAACGTGATCTCGCCGGGGGAGACCTCCGCGCCCTTGGTCGTGGCGAGCTTGACGAGCGCCGCGTCGATCTTCTTGCGGGTCTTGGCATCCGCACGACCCTCGGTCTGCAGCACCAGGATCTTGTGCGGATCGGCCGCCGCGGTGGCCGTCATCGCGACGAGGAGCACGGAGGCAATGACGTGCTTCATGAGCCGAGGCGCTCCAGTCGATCACGGATTTGCTCTGCATCGCTCGCCTTGGGCGATAGCTGCAGGTAGCGCTGGAAGCTCTTCTTCGCTTGCGACTTCTGGCCCATCTTCTCGTAGACGAGGCCGAGCCCTCGCCACGTGGGCGGATAGCCCGGGCTCGCAGACAGCGAGGTCTTGAACGTCGCCAGTGCGCCGCTCGTGTCACCGCGCACGTACTGCTGGAAGCCCGTCTTGTACGCGACCGAAGGATCTGCCTTCGCCGCCTTCTCGGCGTACGGATCGACCGGGTCGCCGGCGACCTTCGCGAGCTTCGGTTCCTTCTTTTTCGGCTCCTTCGGCAGCGCCTTCGCGGTCTCCACGGGCTTGTTCCGGGCAGCCTCGAGCCTGGCAGCCTTCGCGGCCTCCGCCCTCTCGGCTTTGATCCGCGCGGCATCGGCGGCCCTCGCTGCGGCGATGTTGGCGGCTTCGATCTTCGCGAGCCGCGCCGCCTCGAGCTTGGCAGTCTTCTGAGTGGCAGCATCGGCCTTTGCCGTTTCGATCCGCGCAGTCTCGGCCTTGGCCGCCTCGGCCTTCGCGATCTTCTGGTTCGCAGCGTCAGCCTTCGCGGCCTCGAGCTTCGCAGCCTCTGCCGTGGCAGCGTCGGCCTTCGCGGCTTCGAGCTTTGCGGCCTCTGTCTTCGCGGCGTCTGCCTTCGCCGCTTCGAGCCTCGCGGCCTCGACCGCCGCGGTGTCGACGGCTGCCGGTTGCACGGGGCCCGGCTCGATCGGCGCAGGCTCAACCTTCGCCTCCGTCGGTGGCGAGGCTGTGCTGGACGCGGGGTCGGTGGGCGCCGGAGCTTGCGCGGGATCTGCCAGCTTCGCGTTCGCGGACTCCGCGGTTCGCGAGGTGTCTGCAATCGGCGCCTCGGGAGCCTTCTCCTTGTTCTTGTCGTCGCCACCGCTCGCAGCCACGGCGATGACGACGATCAGCAAGATCGCGCCGAGGGCGCCGCCGATCGCGATCAGCAGGCGCTTGTGCCCGGTATTCGGCGCTTCGTCCTCGTACTGGTCACCGTCGTAGACCGCGGCCTGCGAATCCGTTTTCCAGCCCCAGTCCGCGAGCATGTCAGGCGCGCTGTTCCGGTCGGTCCCCGGTCGGCTCGGCGTGCGTGGTCGTGGGAGCGACACGGCGGCGGATGGATCCACGGACGGCGCGACGGGTGCGGCGACGACAGGCGGGCTGGGTTCCTGCTGGACGGGGACCTCGGGGTACACCTTCGCGCTGGCAGCGCTCGAATTGATCGTCGGGAGGTCATCCTGGTGCGCAGCCGTTGCGCCAGGGGGCATCGCGGGCAGGCCGGAGATGCCCGATCCTGCGGCGGGCGTCGCTGCCGTCGGGACGAGTGCGGGGGTTGCCACGGTCTCGGCGCTCGAGATCGACGCCTTCGGCTTGGGGTCGTCGACGATCGTCGCCCGGGGCTTGGCCTCCTCGATGATCATCGCCTTGGGCTTGGCGAGCGCGGTGTAATCGTCGCCGGGGGCCAGCTTCGGGATGCCGGTTCCTGGCTGCGTCGTGATCATCTCGGGCTTCGCGGGCGTCGAGGTGAACGCCTTGGCCGGAAGGTCCGCGATCGATAATCCCGAGCCCGCGGGAATGGTCTTGGCTGGATCGGGCTTGGTCTCGACGGGCTTGGTCTCGACGGGCTTGGTCTCGACGGGCTTGGTCTCGACGGGCTTGGTCTCGACGGGCTTGGTCTCGACGGG
>JACCQV010000265.1 GCA_013813945.1 Deltaproteobacteria bacterium
GCATTCATGCGCATGATGGAATATACATGGTTCCGTGACGTCGGCCCCTCGCGCGGATCTGTTCCGTCTCCTCGGAGACGAGGACCGGCTCCGTCTGCTCGCGCTGTGCGCGGAGGAGGAGTTGACCGTCGGCGAGCTTGCATCGTTGCTCGGTGAGAGCCAGCCGCAGATCACGAAGAAGTCGCAACCGCTGCGCGAGGTCGGTCTGCTCTCGGCGCGACGTGACGGCACGCGAACGCTGCTCCGCTCGCACCTCGATGCCGACGTCGTCATCGACGCCGCGCTCGCGGAGGGCCGCGTGCTCTGCAGCAAGGACGGTAGCCTCGCGAAGGTCGCCGCGATCGTCGCCGCGCGCGAGGAGCTGTCGCGCCGATTCTTCGATGGCCTCGGTGCGACCGATCCCGCGATCGAGCTCGATGCCGCACCGCGCGCCGACGCCGAGCTGCTCGGGTGGCTCCCGCTGCTCGCTCCGCTCTTGCCGGGCCGTACGCTCGCGATCGACGTCGGCACCGGCGAAGGAACCCTGCTGCCGCTGCTCTCGCCGATCTACGAGCGCGTGATCGCCGTCGACCGCAGCCCGGCTCGGCTCGCGCGGTGCGCTGCGCGGATCGCGAGCCTCGGCCTGCCCAACGTGCGGCTGCGCGAAGGCGATGTCGAGGATTCCGGGCTCGCCGAGGAGATCGGTCAGCGTGGCGGCGCAGATCTCGTCGTGATGGCGCGCGTGCTCCATCACGCAGCACGTCCGCAGGATGCGATCGCCGCCGCTGCGCGCCTGCTCCGTCCCGGCGGCTATCTCGTGATCGCCGATTACCTGCCGCACGACGACGAGTCGATGCGCGAGCAAGGCGATGTCTGGCTCGGCTTCGAGCCCGCCAAGCTCCGCTCCTGGCTCGAATCCGCTCCCCTGACCAACGTCACCGTCTCACCGTTCTCATCCCCGCAACGCCCCCTGCTGCAGCTCGCAGCAGGTCACAAGCCGACGCGTAACTAACTGCAACTGGAGAAGACCATGGATACCCGCACCGAGTTCCCCGCGTACAAAGTCAAAGACATGAGCCTCGCCGACCTCGGCCGCAAGAAGATGCGGATGGCCGAGAAGGAGATGCCCGGCCTGATGTCGCTCCGCGAGGAGTTCCACGGCAAGAAGCCGCTCGCGGGCGCGCGCGTCGCGGGCTGCCTGCACATGACGATCGAGACGGCCGTCCTCATCGAGACGCTGACCTCGCTCGGCGCCGACGTCACCTGGACGTCATGCAACATCTACTCGACGCAGGACGAAGCGGCCGCGGCGATCGCGGCAACGGGTGTCCCGGTGTTCGCGTGGAAGGGCGAGAACCTCGAGGAGTACTGGGCCTGCATCGAGATGCAGCTCACCGCGTTCAAGGGCGGCAAGGGTCCGAACCTCATCCTCGACGACGGTGGTGATCTCACCCTGCTCGTCCACAAGGGCGCGGAGGCGGAGAAGTCGGGCAAGGCTCCCGATCCGAAGACCGCGACCAACGAGGAGATGCGCGTGATCTTCTCGACCCTCGCGTCGTCGCTCGCCGCGAGCAAGGATCGGTTCACCAAGATCGCCGCCGAGATCAAGGGCGTCTCCGAGGAGACCACGACCGGCGTCCACCGCCTCTACGACATGGCGAAGACCGGCTCGCTCCTGTTCCCGTGCATCAACGTCAACGACTCGGTCACCAAGTCGAAGTTCGATAACCTCTACGGTTGCCGCGAGTCGCTGTTCGACGGCATCAAGCGCGCGACCGACGTCATGGTCGCGGGCAAGGTCGTCGTCGTTGCCGGTTACGGCGATGTCGGCAAGGGCTGCGCGCACGCCGCGCGTGGCCTCGGCGCCCGCGTGCTGATCACCGAGATCGATCCGATCTGCGCACTGCAGGCGGCGATGGAGGGCTACGAGGTCACGACGATGGAGGACGCCGTCCCGCAGGGCGACATCTTCGTCACGGCGACCGGCTGCATGGACGTCATCCGCAGCGAGCACTTCCAGGCGATGAAGGACGAGTCGATCCTCGCCAACATCGGCCACTTCGACAGCGAGATCCAGGTCGCCTGGCTCGAGAACAACAAGGAGATCAAGGAAGAGAACATCAAGCCCCAGGTCGATCAGTTCATCTTCCCGAACGGCAAGCGCATCACGCTGCTCGCCCGCGGTCGCCTCGTGAACCTCGGCTGCGGAACGGGTCACCCGTCGTTCGTGATGTCGAACTCGTTCACGAACCAGGTCATGGCGCAGATGGCGCTATGGACGAACGCGCAGAAGGGCAAGGACGAGATGACCGGCATGACGTTCAAGGCCGGCGAGGTCTACGTGCTGCCGAAGAAGCTCGACGAGAAGGTCGCCCGCCTCCACCTCGCGAAGGTCGGCGTCAAGCTGACGACTCTCTCGAAGGTCCAGGCCGAGTACCTCGGCGTGGCGATCGACGGTCCGTTCAAGCCCGACCACTACCGCTACTAGCCACTTGATCGATCCACATCGCCGCCGCATGCTCGGTGGCGATGTGGTTCACGTGGTGGTCGCTGGTCTTTGCAATCGTCGGTGCGTTCGGCACGGCGTGGATGCACCAGCACACCGGCCGCGATCCGCGGACCGGCGGCGTCATCGGCCTCGCGGTCGGCGGCGTGCTCGGCCCATTCTATCTGGTCTCGTTCTGGGTCTGGCTCTATTACACGCGGCTCAACGTCCACGTGATCAAGCGACGGCGCCAGTGGTACGAGTGGTGGCGTCCCTGAGCTAGGGACAGGTTGGACGTGCGCGACCTCGGGCGCGACGGTCACGACGCGATGTACTGCGCGTAGAACGTCGCGAGATCGCCGCGGTCGTCGAGTGCCACCCGTTTCACGACCTTGCCGATCGGGTTGATCCGGGTCTCACCGCAGGCCACGACGGGGGGCAGCTGCTCGCGATCGGTCCACTCCGCGTTCGCGTTGCGTACGAATACCTCGCCGACGTAGCAGCCGAGACACCACAACGTCTCGCCGACCTTGGCGTCGATCGGCACGCGCTCCTGGCGCATGGTCTCGAGGAGCGCATCGACCATGACCAGGCTCTCCACCGAGTAGTCGAGGTCGAGTGCGAACCGCACGCGCACCCAGCTCGCGACATCCTCGGCGAACCGGGGTGCAGAGCGCGCCGTCGGTGGACGAGCGAGGCGGATGTTCATGCCTCGGGTGTAGCCCCACACGCACCAGCGGCAGGCGACACCGAGGTTACGGAATTGGTCCGATCAATTCGCGGTGCACGTCGCGCACGCACCGTCGATGCAATTGGAACTTTCACATTCATGGGCAAACGTGCACGCTGCACCATCGAGCTTGGGCAGTGCGCAGCGCTTCGTCGCAACATCGCAGAACGCGCCCGCATCGAAGCACGCCGAGGTGAAGTCGTCGCATGGCTCGCCGATCCTCGGTGCGGGTACACAGCGGGACTCGACGCCGCAGACGTAGTGCGACGCGCAGTGGTTGCTCGAGATGCAAACATCGCCGTTCTGGCCGAGCGGCCCGCAGATCCCTTGCGGTGTGCACGACTCTCCGAGCAAGCGACACGTCGACCCGAACGAGCACGGCTGTCCGCTCTCGACCGGCGCCGCGCAGACCTCGTCGACGCACGTGAGACCGTACGCGCACTCGCCAACGCTCTCGTACGTGCAGGTTTCGCGCTCGGCACGTAGCGGTACACACACGCTGTTCTCGCAGAACGCACCGCTCTCGCAGCCGGACAATCGGCAGACCTCGCCGATCCTTCCGATCGCCGGCGGCGTCTCACCGGCGCAGTACCCGGTGCAGCACGCATCCGTGCAGCCCTCGATCCAGCACTCGTTCGAGATGCACTCGACGCTCATCGTGCACGCCGCACCCTCGCCGAGTGTTCCTGCGAAGAGCGGCTCACAGCCGAGATGACGATAGCTCTCGCTCGTCCGATCGCAGGTCACTTGCTCGAGCCGATCGAGGCAGTCCTCCGCAGCGTCACCGTTCCACCGCACGCGTCCCGCTTCGACCGCGGCGAGCAGATCGGTGCTGAAGCGAACGCTGCCCCGGGTCGCCACACAGTTCTCGATCGACGGCGTCACCCCGCACCGGACGAGGTAGTCACACGTCACATCGATCCGGACGGCGGCATACTCCTCCAGCGTCAGGGGTCCGTTGCCACACGCTGCCACCAGCACCAGCATTGCGATCCGCTTCATGCGGCCACTATCGCGATAGAGCGTAAGAACCGCGACCCATAGTTCACGACAGGCCGCGTATCCGACCACGCACCGGGTGTCGCAGTCAGTCGCCGTCGCCGCGCCGGTTCTTCTTGATCTCGGACTTGTGACGCTTGTCGGCCACGCGGCGGCGCTTCGCACCCTTCGAGACCTTGGTCGGCTTGCGCGTCTTCGGACGATCGAGCGCCGCACGGACGATCAACGCGAGCTTGCTCTCGGCGTCATCTCGATTCTTGATCTGATCGCGCGTGAGGGTCGAGGTCACGATCAGCGTGCCGTCGGTGGTCAGCTTGCTGCGCAGCTTCTGCAGCAGCCACTCGCGATCTTCGGGGCGCAGGGCCGCCGAGGTCTCGAGATTCCACCGCAGGTCGACCTTGCTCGAGACCTTGTTGACGTTCTGGCCGCCGGAGCCGCCCGAGCGCGCAAACGAGATCGACAGCTCCCCGGAGGGGATCGTCAACCACGGTGTGATCACCAGGTCCTGCACGGCTCCGCCGGTAAACGCGCCACGTAGCGCGAGGACCTACTCCTTGGTCGGAGTGCCGGGCGACGACTTCTTGGTGCGCTTCTTGGTCGGGCCCTTGCTGGCCTCGTCGTAGACGCGCATCTCGGTCTCGGCAGTGGTCTGGACGGCCTCGAGATAGAGCGAGGTCAGGCCCAGGTGATCACCACGAAGCGCCTCGTAGTAGCGCTGGCGATCGATCGAGTGGACGATCGCGATCGGGTAGCCGCCCTCCTGGAGCAGGAGGTTGGAGGCGATCCGGATCGTGCGACCGCTCTCCTTGGCCCACGGGAAGATCGCCATGAACCTCGAGTGCAACGTCGCGACCTTCTCGATCACGTGAAGGTGCTTGTTGGCCGGCTCGTCGATCCATTCCGAGAGCTTGCGCATCGCGGGAACGATCTTCTCGGGCGGCTGGATGTCGTGATAGTAGAGCCGGTGGAGGGGGTTCTCCTTGCGGAACGGGAGCCCCTTCGTCTTCTCGTCCGGGGCGAGGATCGAATAGATCTCGCGCACGGTATCGAGCTTGAACGGCTTCTTCTTGTTTGCGGCCTGCTCGGCGGCGAAGTTGCACGAGTCATCGAAGCGCCGGATCTCCTCGTACGAGGGGATCAACGACGGGTCACTGATGATGCTCGGATCGACGGCCGCCTTGATCTCGCTGTACGACAGCACCTCGCCCTCGAGCGCGGCGTCGTGGTGGATCAGCGAGATGCGGAGCCGATTGTTGAACTCTTGGCGCGCGACAGGATTCGCCGTGGCCACGCGAGCGCGCCACGCCGTCACGATGCGTTCGACCTCGCTGAAGCGAGCGTCGATGTCCTCGGTTTCTTTGTACCTAAGCACCTGATATCCTGTCGCCGAAGGGCAGCTCGACGAACCGGTGGAGTCTATGAGACACCATCCGGATCGTCAAGGAAACGTGGGCCGTATCCCTACATCTAATTGCATACGGTTTGCGGGTAGATCGCAAGATTTCTGCAACGTTGCGCGTGCGGCGTGGTAACGAGACCACGTGGCTGGGTTCGACCACACATCGGTGCTCGCCGCGGAGGTTCTGGAGCACCTAGGGTCTCAGAATGATGGGGTTTATGTCGATGGGACCCTGGGTGGTGCCGGCCATGCCGCGGCCCTGCTCGACCATCTTACGAACGCGGCGCTGATCGGGATCGATCGCGATCCGTCGGCGCTCGAAGCGGCCCGCCAGAAGCTCGAGCGGTTCGGTGATCGGGTTCGCCTGATCCACGGCGAATACGCGGACATGCCTCGGATTCTCGCCGAGCTCGAGGTCGGACCGGTCAGCGGGATCCTGCTCGACCTCGGGGTGTCATCGCCGCAGCTCGATCAGGCCGAGCGTGGATTCTCGTTCACCAAGTCCGGCCCGCTGGACATGCGGATGGATCCGACCCGCGGCCGGACCGCCCTCGAGCTGATCAACGAGCTCGACCAGGAGGAGCTCGCCGAGGTCATCAAGGAGCTCGGTGAGGAGCGCCACGGCAAGAAGGTCGCGCGGCTGATCAAGGAAGCGGTCCTGGCGGACAAGGTCCACACGACCACCGACCTCGCCGCAGTGATCGCGCAGGCGATTCCGATCTTCGAGCAGCGGAAGTCGAAGATCCATCCGGCGACCCGGACCTTCCAGGCGCTGCGGATCGCGGTCAACGCAGAGCTCGTGCAGCTCGAGCGGTTCCTGTTCGACTTCCCGGATCTGCTCGCCCCCGACGGTCGCTGCGCCGTGATCAGCTTCCACTCACTCGAAGATCGGCTGGTCAAGAACCGGTTCCGCGACCTCGGGTGGACGACGTCGTTGCCGCGTCACCTCGCGGAGCAGGCGGGCGAGCGCGTCGAGCCGGTCTGCGAGCTCGTGACCCGCAAGGCGGTGTTCGGCAGCGAGGAGGAGATCGCCCGCAATCCTCGCGCTCGCTCGGCGCGGCTGAGAGTTTGCGAGCGAACGGCTGCTCCGAACGTGCCTGCGATGCGGACGGGTCCGTCGCCGATCAGTCGCTCGCGTTGAGTCGGTCATTCGCCGCGCTGCCAGAACGCACCGATCAGCGCGAGCACCGCGCCGAGCGTCATCAACGTCATCGCGGGGATCAGGAACATGTGCCAGTTGCGAGCCCTCGGCATCTCGTCCGCCAGGTAGATCAGGGCGCCGGCGGACATCGCCAGGGCACCCGCGATCGTGAACCCGGTCGGCTGAAAGTCTCGAGTGAGTCGCATCATGACCTCAGTCTCGCAACAGCGTGCGTGACGGCGCCGCGGTCAGGGAGTGAACAACACGTGATCGGACGGCAACCGGCGGTAGATGCCGAGCGTTTCACCCCCCGCGACTTCGGACGCCCCATGCGCGTCCTGGGATTCGATCAACGTGTAGATCTGCTGGGACGGTGCCGTTCCACCGTGCGGGTTGTCGGACTGATGGAGGACCCAGCCGACCGCGAACACAGCGAGTCCGACCGAGATGGTCGCCGGCCGCAGTGACCCGTCGCCGTCGTCCGGAGCGAGCGCGGCGCTGGTCGCGGTGACGAGGCCGGCGCCCATCAGGGCGTGAGACGCGCGCATGCTGCAGCCGCCGAGAGCGAGGGTCAGCACCAGCACCGTCAAGAGGCCGGTGCGGCGGCGGTCCGGCCGAATCGGCGGCCAGATCACGAGCAGCGTCGCGCTCAGCACCATCACGAGCGCGATCCGCCAGTGACGATCGATGTTGTCGTGGTCGGAGAAGTAGAGGAGAGCGCCGGCCGTCAGGGCGAGGGCTGCGACGAGGGTGCGGAGCGTGGTCGAGGATTGCGTGGTGCCGAGCATGGATCTACGAATGCCAGGTCACCGCGTGACATCGCTCTGGTGCCCTCGTGAGCAACGCGGGAGAGCGCGCGTGAACTGCGCGTGATCCGGTTCAGGGACGGAGCTCGATCACGGGGTCAGCGGAATCACGGTGTCCGGGGGCAGCCCGAGATCCGGCGGCAGTCGCAGATCCGGCGGGTCGCGCGGAGGAGGCGGCAGAGTCGGTGGTGGGTTCGCCGGGTCGGCGGAGCTCGGCGGCA
>JACCQV010000268.1 GCA_013813945.1 Deltaproteobacteria bacterium
CCTCGCTGTTGCCCATGTCGTCATCGCTCGGCAGGCCAACCGCCTTGCCGTGGGCGCGTAGCTCGGCACGGGCACCCGGCACCCAGAGCCGGTCGAGGGTCGGGGTCGACGCGATCGAGACCGCGTCCGCCTCGTCGCCCGCGCCCCGCCCGACACCATCCATCACCACGAGAACGACGGGACCGACCGGCTTCTGCTTCGGGTGCGGGGACAGCGACATCTGCGCCGAACTTTAGCGGGTCCCAGGCGGATCGTGCACAACAAGTGCAACGCAACCCGGCGAATTCAATAGCCATGAGGGACGTGTCGCCGGAGCCCTGTTGTTTGGACCTACCAGCTGGACCCTCCTGGACGCCAGGCGTCGCGCGGTTAGCGCTGGCACCAAGATCGCAGTAGGTCTCCGCACGATGACGAACCATACCGACCTCGACAAAGTGATCGATGCGCTGCTCGCCGAGCATGGCCTCGCCTCCGACTTGCGCCCCCTGGTGGACGCGAACGCTCCGCCGGATCACTGGCTACGCCAGACGATGAAGAGCGGGTCGGCCGAGGCTCAGCGCGCGACCATCGCGCCGGTCCACCACTCGTAGTCGCGGCCCATCTTGTCGCCATCGGGGAAGAACACGACGTAGGTCATCGCGTCGTAGGCGAGGAAGCTCGGACGACCGCCGAGGTCATGCCCGATCTGGTGCACGGCCCGCCAGGTCCCGGTGTTGAAGTAGACCGCCGGCTTCCCTTCGATCTTGCCAAGCGGCTGCATCGACGGAAAGTGCGAGTGGCCGTTCACCACGTAGTGGTAGCCGCGGCGCTTCGAAAGCTCCGCCGCCGCGACCGTGGACATCTTGCCGTCGAAGCTCTGCTGGAAGAATCGGTACAGCTGGGTCAGCCGCTCGTCCGAGCCGTGTGCCATCAGCTTGTTGCGCGACAGCTCGAGCAGCAGGCGGAGCTTTTTGCCGAGATCGAGCGAGAACGTCTTGCGCTGCTTGCCGAGCCAGTCGCGCACGAATTCGTTGCTGAGGAACTCGTCGACGACCTCGCTCCACACCAGGCTCATCGGGCGCAGGAGCTCCTTGCGCATCACGCTCTGCTGCCGCACCCACGCCGGGACCGCATAGACCGGACGGACGTCGTCGATGTCGTCGACCTCCTCGATGCCCGGGTGATCCTCGCCGACCATCTTGCGGAGCATGCGCGGGAACTTGAGGATCAGCTCCGATCCGATCGCATCGCCGATCGTCGCATCACCGTCGGGGCTCGCGTTGATCGGGTCACCCACGTTGCCGTGATAGGCGAGCACGCCGTGATCCGGGAAGGCGATCTCGGTGTGCAGCGGCATCGAGTCCTTGCCGAGGAGCGCACGCGCGACCATCTTCTGCGCGACCGGTGCCGTGAGCAGCAGGCGATCGTGATTGCCGACGACGTAGTGGACCCCGAGCTCGCCGTTCTCGACCTTGCTGCGGATCGCCGCGAAGAAGTCCGCCTCGCGCTTGATCGTCTCGTCGACGATCTTCTCGACGTTCTTGACGACGCCGTTGGTCGAGGCCCCGTGATACGGGCGGTGACGTCCCTCGAACCACGACGGCGAGCGTACGAGATCGAAGAGGTCGCCAACGATGCACAGCTCGGCGGGACGCTTGCCGCGCGCGACCTGGATCCGCTCCCAGAACCGATTGAACTGATCGGCCTTGCTGACGGCGTTGCCGTGCAGACGATCCGTCAGATGGATGTCGCTGACGAAGATCAGCAGCGGCCGCTCACCCATGAGGCGATCGTACACCGCCCGCTGGTCACCCGCGGCTGCGCGCAGCGTGATCGTCGAGAACGCGGACGAGCTCGGTGGTGAACTCGGTCGGGTGCTCTCGATGCATGAAGTGGCCGCCGGGAACCTGGACGACCTCGTACGACGCCGTGAACCGCTTGCGCGCCTTCTCGTACGCGCGCGGCGCAATGTTGTCGTGCTCGCCGGCGAACGAGACCGTGGGCACCGTGATCTGCCCGCGCAGCGACGGCGGCGGGCGCAGCGTCAGCGCCCGGTAGTAGCCGAGGGTGGCCTCCGCGACGCCGGGCTCCGCGATCATCGTCTTGAACTTCGCGGTCTCGTCCGCCGGGATGTCTTGCCAGGCCGGCGACCAGCGGCGGTACAGCTCGTCGACGAGCGCACCGTCGCGTTCGCGTAGCTTCGCTGCTGCGTTGCGGCCGCGCAGCGTCACGAAGTGCCGCATGATCCACGCGAGCCGCGGGGTCGGCGTGATCGAAGCGGGGTGCGGGATGGCCACGGTGACCAGCAGCTTCACCTTGTCCGGAGCGAGCGCCGCCGCTGCGTACACGGCGGACGCACCCCAGTCATGACCCACGAGGATCACGGGGCCACCGCCGAGCGCGTCGATCAGTGCGATGACGTCCTTGCCGAGGGTGTCTGTGTCATACGCGCCGTCGGCGGGGATCGCGGTGGGGTGATAGCCGCGTGTGAACGGAGCAATCGCGCGATAGCCCGCTGCCGCGAGCGCGGTCATCGTCGCGTCCCAGGTGTGCGCGGTATCGGGGAACCCGTGCACGAGCACCACGAGAGGACCGGTGCCCTCCTCGAGGTATGCGAAGCGCAGGCCGCCAGCGTCCACGAACTTGTGCGTCACCTGGCGAAGCTGTCACCGACTGACGCTCGAGTCTATCGAGTGACACGAGAGTCTACGTGGCGCGCCGTTGACAGCGTCGCCTGCGGCCTCACGTTGGCAACATCATTCGTCACGATCACATCATCGCCACCCTCGAGCACGTCGAGGCCCACGTCCGTGCGCAGGGGCAGGCCGCGCAGTTCACCTATCACGGCCTGCTCGGCGGTCCGGATGCCTCGGTGATCGTCCACAAGCGCGTCGAGCTCGTGGCGCGTCTCGTGAACGGTCGGAGCCAGCTCGCGGCGCTCGCGCAGACGGCTGACGCAGCGGACGAGGCGCTGGCAGCCCTCGACGGCATGGTCGAGACGACCGAGTACCGCGCGGGCACGCACGATCGCGTGGTCACTGCGTTCCGCACGGCGCTGATGGCCACGCGCGACCGCTGGCTGGGTCTCGAGCGCGAGCTCCCCGTCGCGCATCTCGGCGAGCTCCTTCGCGACCACCCGAGTGCTCATGTCCTGTATGGCCACACGATCGATCCCGAGACCGGCGGGCTTCACCCGGCGTACGCAGCGGTGCGTCGCGGCCGCAACCCGCTGTTCGCGTGGTGGTCGCCGGCCCGCGGATTCGCCGTGCCGGCAACGGCAAGGAACGAATCGAGCGTGCTCGATTACCTCGGGCCCGTCGATGTGATCAC
>JACCQV010000320.1 GCA_013813945.1 Deltaproteobacteria bacterium
GCTCGCGGGACTCGCGCACGCGCGGCCCGGCGGCGGTGACAGCTTCTCCGGCGGTGGTGGCCACGGCGGTGACGGCGGCGGTGGGGGTGGCGGCGCCGGCGTCATCTTCGAGCTCGTCTACTGGGTCATCCGCCTCATCATCTACTCGCCACAGATCGGGTTGCCGGTGCTCGGCATCCTGATCGGTGTGGTCGTGTACAGCGCGTACAAGCAGCAGAAGAACAAGGACTGGGACAGCGGACCGCCGGTCACCCTCAAGCGCGCTGCGAGCCTCGATCCGGTGCGCCGCGCCGACCCCGAGTTCTCGCAGGTGCTGTTCGAAGACTTCGCCTTCCGTCTGTTCTCGACGGCGCACCGCGCACGCCACAGCTATGACGCACTCGCGACCGTCGCTCCGTACGTCGGGGCCGCCGCTCGCCAGCAGCTACACCTCCGCGCACCCGGCGAGGAGGTCCAGTCGGTCGTGGTCGGCTCGATGCGCACGTTCCGCGTCGACGTGCCGAAGACACCCGTCGATGAGCAAGGCCGCCCCCACCGCGTCCGCATCGGAATCGAGTACGAGGCGAATGTCACCACCGCGCAAGCGACGTCCTACACCGTCGAGACCTGGCTGTTCGGCCGCGAGGCGACACGTGCGTCGAAGCCGCCGAACGCGACCAAGGGCTTTCCGTGCCCGAGCTGCGGAGCGCCGTGGCAAGCGAAAGACAGCGGCACGCAGGTCTGCGCGTCATGCAACGAGGTTGTCGACAATGGCCGGTTCGACTGGGTCGTCGAGCAGATCTCGCTGTCGTCCTCCGACAAGCGACCGCCCACGGTCACCGAGGACGTCGCGGAGCGCGGCACCGATCTCCAGACGTATCGCCAGCCTGATGTCGATCAGCAGTGGGCCTCGCTCGAGGCCGCTGATCCAGCGCTGACGGAGCAGAACCTCGTCGCGCGGCTGAACCTGATCTACAAGCAGCTCAACGAGGAGTGGTCGGCGAACGAGCTCAAAGGTGTGCGCGGCCTGGTCTCCGACGGTCTGTTCGACTACCTGCAGTACTGGGTCGAGAGCTTCAAGAAGCAGGGCCTGCGCAACCAGCTCTCCGACATGAGCATCACCCACACCATCGTCGCGAAGGTCGTACGCGATCGCTGGTACGACGCGATCACGATCCGCGTGTGGGCCCAGGGCAAGGACTGGGTCCTGCGACCCGAGACCGGCAGGATCATCCGCGGCTCCAAGACCAAGGTCCGGAAGTACACGGAGTACTGGACCCTGATCCGCTCGCGCTCGCGGACCGGAGCGCCGAACACATCGCCGACATGCAGCAACTGTGGCGCCCCCTTGAAGATCACCATGGCCGGCGAGTGCGAGCACTGCAACGCCCACGTCACGGCCGGCGAGTTCGACTGGGTCCTCTCGAAGATCGAGCAGGACGATACCTATCGCGGCTAGTGCGAGGGGTGGCTTCGCGTGCTTGAATGCACCCATGAGCCGCTCCCTGTTCTTCGCCGCCGCCCTCGCCTGCCTTCCCGCCGCATCGATCGCAGCTCCGACTGCCCCGCTCGATCCGGCCCGCGCGCCGTCCGCGCCTGCGAAGACCGCGCCCCCGAAGGCCGAAGCAAAGCCCGCCGCACCGGGTGTGGTCGGCAAGGCAGCGCCCGACTTCACGCTGAAGGACCTCGATGGCAAGCCCGTCAAGCTGTCGTCGTTCAAGGGCAAGATCGTCGTGCTCGAGTGGTTCAACCCGGGCTGTCCGTACGTCAAGAAGTCGCACACGGTCGGCTCGCTGATCGACACCGCGAAGAAGCACACCGCCCAGGGTGTCGTGTGGCTCGCGATCAACAGCGGTGCCGCAGGCAAGCAGGGCCATGAGCCGAAGATGAATGCCGAGTCGGCGAAGACCTGGGCCATGACCCACCCGATCCTGCGCGATGTCGATGGCACCGTCGGCAAGGCGTACGGCGCGACCAACACGCCGCACATGTTCGTGATCGACAAGAAGGGCGTCGTTGCCTACGGCGGCGCGATCGACAACTCGCCGGATGCCGAGAAGCAGGCTCCGACGGGCGGCACGCTGATCAACTACGTCGATGCCGCCGTCGAAGCCGTCACCGCCGGCAAGACCGTGGCGACGGCGACGACCAAGGCGTACGGCTGCGGCGTGAAGTATGGGTCGTGACCGTGCCTGCCACGCCCTGCTGCTGGCACTGACCCTCGCCGGCTGCGACCGCGCGCCCGCGAACGAGCCGCCACCACCGACCGCAACGCCCAGCTCCGGTCCCATCAAGGTCGTCGTCCCGACCGAAGCGGCTCCGATCGTTCAGCCCCCGCCCGCTCCTCCGGAGCCCGCACCCGTCGAGCCCGCACCGAGGATCGGATCGACCGACGCCCGCGCAGACGCCAAGGCGAAGCCGATCGCACGGGAGGCGAAGGGCGGACCGTACGCGCAGGCGACGGCCGGCACCGAAAAGCCGCCAGCGCCACCCGCGAAGTCGTCAACCCCGAAGGTCCTCGTCAGCGAGAAGCTGTTCGAGATCGTGCTGTCTCCGCTCGCCCCATGCGCGCCGGCAACCCCGTGCGAAGCCCACCTCGTGGTGACCGCACTCGACGGCTACAAGTTCAACGTCGAGTACCCGACGAAGTTCGCGGTGCAGCCGTCCCCCGCCGTCACCGTCGAGGGCACCGGCACGGTGACGATCCTCGCAAGAACGTCCGCGAGGGTGACCGTAAAGTTCCGCGCCGCCGCATCCGGCGCAGCTCCGATCACGGGTGCGCTCAAGCTCAGCGTGTGCACGGACGACGTCTGCGAGATCGCAGCCCCCGTCGTCTCGTTCGACGTCCCCGTGAGCTAGGGACGCTCCCGACTTACGAGATCTATTTTGCCGAACCGGCTGAGATCGTTGTCTCGAGCAGGGACGCTCCCGACTTGCGACACTTGTGTGGAACGCTCCGTGAAACAGATCACGTAAGTCGGGAGCGTCCCCTGTTCTGAGCGACGTACGCCATCTATTTCGCCCCAGCTCAGAACGGTAGCTCGGCCGGAAGCTTCGAGCGCAGCCAGTCCTTCGCCCGCTTCTCGACGAGCTCCTCGGCGAGCTGCTTGCCGAGCTGCACGAGCTTCTTGATCTCGATCTGCGCGTCATCTCCTTCGGCGGTGATCGGGATCGAGAACGGCAGCTCCACCGGCGTCGAGCCGAACACACCTCCGGCCGCGCGGAGCACGCCGTCCTTGTAGTGGAGGGTCATCACGATGTTCGCGGGGAGCGTCAGGGTTGCGCGCAGCTCCTTCATCGAGAAGATCCAGGACATCGGTGTCTTGAACACGGTCGGGCCAGCCTCGACATACTCGACCGCGATCTCGATCTTGCCGAGCTCGGGCAGGAAGGCGGTGGGCGAGAACGCGAGGACCGCGTCGTTGATCTCGACGCGTCGCACGCGAAACGGCTTGCGCTTGGGCTTCTTGAACTTGAAGACCGCGAGGGTCGAGACCTCGAGGCGGACCTTGTCGATCACGAGATCGCGGCACTCGCGATCGATCAGCGCGAGGCCGAGTGGAGGCAGGTCACAGCGGATGTCACCGATGTCGATCGAGAGATGGCCGACGTCGTCCTTGCGAACCGCGATGCCGGTGAGCTCGAGGTGGCCGCGCACCAGCGCGAGGTTCGAATCCTCGACGGTGACGGTCGCGGCGAGCGAATCGCCGACCCGCGACGCGACCTTGTCTCCTGCGCGGCCGCCGTACAGGAACCCGAAGATCACGAGCACCACGATCCAGAGGGCAACCGCCCCGACCGCGTAACGCACGACCTTCCGCCCCATGGACGTTCAGTGTCGCAGACGCAGGGTCAGACGTCGAGATCGCCGATTTCGGCGGCGTTCTCGGTGATCATCTTGAACCGCGCCGCGACGTCCTTGCCCATCAGCTCGCTGATCGTGCGGTCGGTGGCGAGCTGCTCGCTAGCAGGGACGCGAACACGCAGCGACTGCCGCGACTTCGGATCGAGCGTCGTCATCTTGAGCGTGTCGGGATTCATCTCGCCGAGGCCCTTGAACCGCGTGATGCTCGGCTTGGAGTTGCTCTTCGCGTGCTCCTTGAGCAGCTGATCGCGGTGCTCGTCGTCGAGCGCCCAGAACGTCTGCTTGCCGAGATCGATCCGGTAGAGCGGCGGCTGCGCGATGTAGACGTGGCCCGTGTCGATCAGCTTGCGCATGTGGCGGTAGAAGAACGTCAGCAGCAGCGTCGCGATGTGGTGGCCATCGGCGTCGGCGTCCATCAGCAAGAAGATCTTGTCGTAGCGCAGCTTGGAGAGATCGAGCTCGTCGCCCATCCCACAGCCGAGCGCGGACACGATGTCCTGGAGCTCCTTGTTCGCGAGCAGCTTCTCGTTGTTCGCCTGCTGCGTGTAGGATCTTGCCCTTGAGCGGAAGGATCGCCTGCGTCTTGCGATCGCGACCCTGCTTGGCCGAGCCACCTGCGGACTCGCCCTCGACGATGAACAGCTCGGAGTCGCTCGGATCGGTCGAGCTGCAGTCGGCGAGCTTCCCGGGCAGGTTGAGCCGGTGCGAGACCGCCGACTTGCGCGAGACCTGCTGCGCCGCGCGCGATGCCTCGCGGGCACGTGCCGAGATGATCGAGCGCGCGATGACGGCCTGCGCCCAGTTCGGATTCTGGTTGAGGTAGTTCTCGAGCGCGGGGCGAACAAGCCCCTCCACCTGCGCGGCGACCTCGGGATTGTTGAGCCGATCCTTGGTTTGACCCTGGAACTGCGGATCGTGGACGTAGGTCGAGAGAACCGCGACGACACCCTCGCGGATGTCCTCGGCGGTGAGCGTCACGCCCTTCGGATCGAGCTTGTGCGTACCGATGTAGTTGCGAACCGCCTTGACGATCGCGCTACGCAGGCCCGCATCGTGGGTGCCGCCATCGCGCGTCGGCACACTGTTGACGTAGGTCTTGATCAGGTCGTCGGGCGACTCGGTCCACTGGAGCGCGAGCTCGACACCGAGCTTGGCGTCCTCGTCGCGCTTCTCGAGATAGAACACGGCGCCGCCCGGCGGCACCGGCTCCTTCTTGCGATCCTTGACGAGCTTCGGCAGGTACTCGGCGATGCCCTGCGGATGAACAAACGTGACGGTCTTCGCCGGAGACGTCGTCTCGTCCGTGAGGACGATCTCGAGCCCACCGTGCAGGTAGCTCTTCGCCTCGAGCCGCTCTGCGATCATCTCGGGATCGAACTTGAGCTTGTTGCCGAAGATCTCTTCGTCCGGAGAGAACGTCACCGTCGTGCCGGTGCCGCGCGCGCCGCCGAGCTTCTTGAGCTTGCTCGTCGCGTGACCGCGCTCGAAGCTCATCTCGTAGCGCTCGCTCTCACGCTTGACCGTGACGGTCAGCTCGTTCGAGAGCGCGTTGACTACCGCCGAGCCGACGCCGTGCAGACCACCCGAGACCTGATAGCTCTTGCCGCGCTCGAACTTGCCGCCCGAGTGGAGGGTGGTGAAGATCACCTCGAGGGCGCTCTTCTTGAACTTCGCCATCGTGTCGACGGGAATGCCGCGGCCGTTGTCCTCGACCGTCGCGCTCTTGCCATCCTTGTGCAGCGTGACCTCGACCTTGGTCGCGTACTTGT
>JACCQV010001121.1 GCA_013813945.1 Deltaproteobacteria bacterium
GGCGGTGGCAGTCAGTGCGCGTCAACCATCGGAGACTGAGGTAGGCTGCGCCCATGCAATTCCGTGCCGGAATACTGCTCGTCGTCGTCGCTGCCGTGCTCGGGGTCGATCTCCGCACGGTCCGCGCCGGCGGTGCTTGAGCAGGTTGAAGTAACCCAAACCTCCCGGTCGGGAAGGTCGATGACGAGGCGCTCACACCGGGGCAGGTGGTCCTGCGCCTCGCGGGACTCGGCACGTTCGTGCAGACCCAGCACGATGACCACGAGGATGTCGTCGGCCGGGGCGAGATCGATCTCGTCCACGATCAGGAGCTGTTGATCAGGGAGACGCGGTTGTCCCTCGACGTCGGGCTCACGAAGCGCTTCGCCGCGTCGATGGTCGTGCCGTTCCGCGTGGTCTCGACGTCGATCCGCTATCTCGATACCAGCGGCATGGAGGTCGACCTCGTCACCGAGGGAATCCATCACCGCAACGAGACCGTCACGGGCATCGCCGATCCGATCGTCCTCGGCGCGCTGTCCGGTGGGCTCGGTCCGTTCCGTGCCGTCGTGCGCGCCGGGTTCTCGATCCCGATCGGCCGCACCGAGCGCAACCCGTTCTCGCCGGATCGGATCGACTCGCGGCACCAGCACATCCAGCTCGGCAGCGGGACCGTGAATCCGGTGCTGTCCGCGGAGCTGACGCGGCGCTGGGGAGCCTGGCACGCCGGAGCGTTCGTGCTCACGCAGCAGGCGGTGTACGAGAATTCGAAGGGCTATCACGCGGGCGATCGCTACGCCGGCGGCATCACGGTTCGCCGTAGCCTCGGCGAAGCGTGGGGCGTGCGCGGAGGTGTCGAGGTCCAGGCCGAGACGGCCGAGCGCTGGGACGGAGTGATTCACACCGACGACGGCAACCGCGGACGGATCGACGCGATGCTCGCGGCCGGCGTCTCCGTGGCGCTCACCGATGCGCTGGCCCTCGATCTCGCGCTCAAGATCCCCGTGATCACACACGTCGTCGGCGGCCAGCTCGACATGCCGCTGATCGCCGAGCTCGGCGTGTCGTACTCGTTCGGTCGGCCGGCGGCACCGCCCAAGGATGACCACGAGCACGGCGAGGAGCACGATCACGAGCACGGGGACGAGCACGGGGACGAGCACGGGGACGAGCCCCCGGACGCGGCCGGCCTGGATGTCGTCGACCTCGGTCCGCCCGGCGCCGCGGTCGCGCTCGTGCCGGTGCCCGGCAAGCTGACGATCTTCGACTTCTGGGCGCCGTGGTGTGCTCCCTGCAAGATCCTCGATCCCGCCCTGGTCGAGATCGCCCGGGCCCACCCGGGTTCTGTCGCGATCCGGCGAATCAATGCGGTCGACTGGGACAGCGCGGTGGCGGCGACCTACCTGACACCGGGTGGCTTCAATCTCCCGCACGTCAAGGTGTTCGGTCCCGACGGTGTGCTCGTGCTCGAGCGGAGCAGCGAGACCGACAAGCTCCAGGAGCTGATCGACGCGGTCCGTGCGCTCGCCGAGCGCCCCGCTCGATAGTCGGACCCCCATGATACGACGGTCGGATGGACGCACAGGGCGTGCTGCGGGACGTGTTCGGTCACGCCGCGTTCCGGATCGGACAGCGCGAAGCCATCGACGCGGTCCTCGCCGGGCGTGATGCCGTCGTGCTGCTGCCGACTGGAGCCGGCAAGTCGTCGTGCTACCAGGTGCCGGCGGTCGCGCTCGCGCGCGCGGGCAGAGGCACGACGATTGTCATCTCGCCGCTGATCGCACTGATGAACGATCAGGTCGGCAGCCTCACCGCCCGCGGCGTGCCGGCGGCCGCCATCCACAGTCACCAGGAACCGGACGAGCAGCGTGCGGTGATCGACCGGCTGGTTCGCGGCGATCTCGCCGTGCTCTACGTGTCCCCGGAGCGCGCCGTGCTGCCGGGGTTCAAGGCCCTCCTCGAGCGCGCGCGGGTCGCGATGATCGCGATCGACGAGGCGCACTGCGTGAGTCAATGGGGGCACGACTTCCGCCCCGAGTACATGCGGCTGCGCGAATTGCGCGACGTGATCGATGTGCCGACGATCGCGCTCACCGCGACCGCGACGCCCCGTGTCCTCGCCGAGGTGGCGGCATCGCTCGAGCTGCGCGATCCGGCGATGGTGCAGGGGGACTTCCGGCGGCCGAACCTCGCGTTCGAGGTGGCGCTGCATCGCGGTGACGAGCCGCGGATCGCCGCGACGATCGAGGCACTCGATCGAGCGGGGCTGCGTTCGCGCTCGGGCGCCGGCAAGGCGATCATCTACTGCAGCACGCGCAAGAAGACCGAGACGGTCGCGGATCGCCTCGCCACCTCGGGGTTCGGAGTCGGCTACTACCATGCGGGCCGGACCGCACTGGCCCGCGAACGTGCGCAGAAGGCGTTCGCTCTGGGCAAGACGCGAATCCTCGTCGCGACCAGCGCCTTCGGGATGGGCGTCGACTATCCGGACGTCCGTGTGATCGTTCACTTCCAGGCGCCGGGAAGCCTCGAGGCGTACTACCAGGAGGCAGGCCGCGCCGGCCGCGACGGTGAGGCGGGCCATTGCCTCCTGCTGTTCGGCCAGGCGGATCTGATGACGCAGCGCCGGCTGCACGATGGTGCTTCGGGCAAGAGCGACCAGCGCACCGAAGACGCGCTCCACGCGATCGAGCGCTATGCGACCGGCTCGGCGTGCCGGCAGCAGGTGCTGTGCGCGCACTTCACCGGAACGGGCGATCATGCGGCGTGTCTGCGGTGTGATGCGTGCACCAATCCGGATCGCGTGGGTGCGGTTCAGAGCGAGCGATCCGGATATGATCGCGGGCATGCGGCGGTCGCGACGCTCGGCACCGCGGAGCGCCAGATCATCCTCGACGCCGTGGCGTCGCTGCATCGTCCGATCGGCAAGGGCAACCTCGCCAGGGCGCTCCGCGGCAGTCGGTCGAAGGCGATGACCGCGCACGGGCTCTTGCACCTGCCGCAGCACGGCCAGCTCGCCACGAGCTCCGAAGACTCGATCACCGAGACGATCGAACAGCTGATTCGCGAGCGCAGGCTCGTGAGACGCGGTCGCAAGTATCCCACCGTCGCCATGCCCGGTGCGCAGACCACGCGCGAGCGCACGACGCGGACCTCGCGGCCGACGCGCACCTCGAGCGCGTCCAGTACTTCTGACATCATGCGAGAGCTCGATGCCTACCGGCGCCGGATGGGGCGTGAGCTCAAGTGGAAGGCGTACATGATCTTCCAGCGAGCGACGATCGCGGCGATCGACAAGCAGCGGCCGACCACCCGCGAGGCGCTCGCCCGGATCCCCGGTCTGGGGGTCGCCAAGATCGCGCGGTTCGGCGACGACATCCTCGCGGTCGTGAAGCGGCATGACACCCGCGGGTAGTCGACCGCTGTTAGGCTGGCAGCGTGCGAATCATTCTCGCGGTGCTCGGGTTGCTCACTCTGGTCGCGGTTGCGGGCTGCTGGTCCAAGGAGAAGCTCCCCCCGCGGCCCGAGCTGATCCAGGTCATCCGGCCGCTCGCCGATCAGGCGTGCGGGTGCGGCACGGACAAGGAGTGTTTGCGCGAGGTGCGCACCCAGTTCGATGCGGTCAAGGCGGACCTCGCGAAGCACGGCCTGACCGGTGAAGATCTGAAGACCTACGACGCTGAGCTGCTGCGACTCCGCCTGTGCGGGGATGCGGGCGGCGTCACGATGTGGCTCTAGGGAAGGTAACAAACACGATTGCTCGACACGTTCACGATCACGGAGTGACGTCCGACCCCCGGCGTACGATCCGGGGGTGATCGCCTGCGGCTGTCCCCGTGACCGGATGTGCGATCGCTGTGTCGCCGATTCATTCGCGCAGCTCCGCGGAGTAGCGGCGTGCCGCGGCGAGGTCTGGGCGATGTCCGTCGCCGAGCGCTGTCGCCGCAGTCAGCCGTGGCCGGCGTCGGACCGCGCGACCGCGATCGCGCAGCGCAAGATCGCCGACCTCACGAGTGATTCGAGGCTCGCCGAGCTACTCGGGCGCGAGCTCGTTCGCTGGGCGGCGCGCTGGTGGAATGCCCCCCAGCAGCTGGTTTGACCCGGCGATCTGATCGCGGCTAGCGCCGGTGCTGGACGAGCCAGGTCTCGATCAGGGCACGCGTCGATGGCGCGGGCTCACCGAGGAGCGCTTCCTCAGCGAGCTTGCGAGCGCGAGCACGGTCGCCGTGGCCGTCCCACAGGGCGCCGGCGAGCGCGAACCTGGCGGCGCTGAGCTCGCTCGGATTGGTCGCCTCGCCGAGCGTCGCG
>JACCQV010001125.1 GCA_013813945.1 Deltaproteobacteria bacterium
GTTTTCTGGTCGGTCTGCTGGTCCTTGGTCTGGGGGCCGGTGGGCGTCGCCATTGCACCTCATGGTACGTCCGACGGCCGCGATTTTCGCCAGTGCCCGGTTGCTCGGATGGTTGCCGGTTCACGGAGCCTTCAGTGCTCGCCATAGATTTACGCGCTGTGCCGTGAGGATTGCCCCTGACCATCCGTCGAGTCGGTCAGGGGTGGGCAGCGAGTCATGGAATCTGCGCGGTGAGCGATTTGCCGAGCAAGAACCAGCCGGTACAGCCCATCGTTACCTGCGTGGCTTCGTGGACCGAGCGGCGATCACCGCGCCGACGGAACGGTTCGCATCTGCCGGGCCAGTGAGGACAGCACCGCGAGCAACTCCATCGCCTCGACAGGCTTGGGGACGTGATTGTTGAAACCGGCGCCGAGTGCGCGCATGCGGTCCTGGGTCCGCCCGAACGCAGTCAGTGCGATCGCCGGTACTTGCCCGCCTGCATCGACGGCCAGCGCGCGGACTCGCGTGATGAACTCATACCCGTCGAGGCCGGGCATCCCGATATCCGAGATCAAAATATCCGGCCGTGCCTTCGCGATCGCGCGCAAGCCGTCCTCCCCCGAGCTCGCCAGAGTCACCGAGATCTCACACTGCTGGAGCAGCTCCTTGATCACCTCGCGGGCATCTTCGTCGTCGTCGACCACGAGGATCGAGAGACCTTCGAGCTCGGGTGGACACGCATAACGCTTCGAGGCGTGTACCCCGGCCCCCGGGTGTGCCCCGGCCACGTGGAGAGGGAGCTGGACGGTGAACGTCGTGCCCTTGCCCGGTCCCTCACTCGTGACCGAGATACGGCCACCGTGCGCCTCGACGAGGTGCTTGACGATCGACAGGCCGAGACCCAGCCCACCGTGCTTGCGGGTCGTGCCAGCGTCGCCCTGGCGGAATCGCTCGAACACGTACGGAATGAACTCCGAGGCAACGCCGGCGCCCGAGTCCACAATCGTGAGCGCGAGTGCCCGATCACCCGGCTCCATCATGATCTGGATCGTTCCGCCGTCTGGCGTGAACTTGACGGCGTTCGACAACAAGTTCCACGTGATCTGCTGCAGCCGCGTCGGGTCACCCATCACCGTGCCCGCCGACAACGCAGCCTGGATCCGGATGTGCTTCGCCTCGGCGGCGAGACGGATGGACTCGATCGCGCCCTCGACGACTCGCGCGAGCTCCACGAGCTCGAGCTCGAGCCTGAGCTTGCCCGAGAGAATTCCAGAGACGTCGAGCAGATCGTCAATCACCTGTGCCTGAGCGCGTGCATTCCGCTCGATGGTCTCGAGGCCGCGGCTGACCCGGTCGGGTGGCAGCTCGCCCGTGCGTAGCATCTGGACCCAGCCGAGCATTGCCATCAGCGGAGTTCGCAGCTCGTGGGAGACCATCGCCAGGAAGTCATCCTTCAAGCGGTTCGCGACCTCGGCATCCGTGCGCGCAGCACTCTCGCGCACCAGCAAGCTCTCGCGGTCCGCTTCGGCACGCTTGCGCTCGGTGACGTCCTTGAACACGAGCGCCACCTGCCGCAGCGAAGGGTCGCCTGCCCGACCCGCGTAGACATCGAACCAACGGCCCATCGCGGGCGCGTGGTTCTCGAACCGGATCCCATCTCCATCGAGGGCGACCTTGCCGTAGCGCTCGAACCACGACCGATCGAGGTCCGGCACGAGCTCGAGCGCCGTCTTGCCGACGGCCTGGACGAGACCGGTCTGTGCCTCGAAGGCAGCGTTCGTCTCGAGGAACCGGTAGTCAACCGGATGATCCTGGTCGTCGAACAGCATCTCGATCAGCGCGTAGCCGTCATCGATCGACTCGAACAAGGCGCGGTAGCGTTGCTCGGACGCGCGGAGCGCCGACTCCGCTTCCTCGCGCCGCGCCTCCTCACGTTTGAGGTCTGTGACGTCGTTGCCCTGCGCAAGGATCCCGATCACCGCTCCATCGGCGGCGCGGATGGGCTGATACACGAAGTCAACGAACGCCTCCGTGAGCGGTGCGCCCGGCTCGCGCTGGACCAGCAGCGGCACGCGGCGGCCGACGAAGGCCTCGCCCGTCGTGAACACGTTGTCGAGCAGCTCGAAGAACCCCTGGCCCGCGACCTCGGGGAGGGCCTCGCGCACCGGTTTGTTCAGGATGTCGCGGTGACCGACGAGTTGATAGTACGCCGGGTTGACCAGATCGAACACGTGGTCGCGGCCGCGCACGAACGCCACAAAGCCGGGTGCCTGATGGAACAGGTCCAGCAGGCGCTGACCCTCGAGGTCGAGCACCGTGTCGCCTGGGTCAGGTCCGAAGCTGGGCTCATAGTGACCTCCGACTTCCTACCAACCAACTGCATGGGAGGCTGTGGTCTTACGCGAACCTCCGGTCCCACCGGGAACGCGATGCGCCTGCTCGATGCGACCTGGACGAGGGACCCGCTCACGCGATCGTCCCCGGCGTGGCGGCCGTAGGGGTGCGATCCCGCCGGGTTGGACGGGCGACCCTGTTTGGAGTGGACAAGTCTGCGAGATCAGGAAATATTCATGGCGTCACGGGTGTGACGTGTCGTGTCGGTCCAGTCGAAACGAACGCTAAAAGTCGAGAAGCTCGCGCGGATCTACGATGAGGAGATCGCGCCGGTCTGGGGGACGCGTTTCGGCAAGATGCTCCTGCGTAATCTCGCAGTGCCCGATCGCGGTCAGGTGCTCGACATCGCGTGTGGCACCGGATACCCGACGATCGAGATCCTGCGCCGGATGAACGAGGGTAGCCGGCTGATCGCGATCGATGCGTCGAGCGCGATGCTCGATGTTGCACGGCGCAAGGTCACCGAGCTCGGCCCGCTCGGCAAGAAGGGCGTGTTCTTCCGCACCGAGAGCCCGGTCCCGAAGCTGTCGTTCGCCGACGACGTCTACGACCTCGTCGTGTGCAATCTTGGCCTCAACGAGATGCCGAGCCTCGAGGTCGCGTTGCGCGACTTCGCACGCGTCGCGAAGCAGGGTGGCGAGGTTCGCTGCACGCTGCCGCTGTCCGGCACGTTCGAGCAGTTCCACGACCTGTACCGCGAGGTGCTGATCAAGCACGACAAGCACGAGGCGCTGCAGCGACTCGAGGCGTACGCGTCGCGCTATCCAACGC
>JACCQV010000393.1 GCA_013813945.1 Deltaproteobacteria bacterium
CCGCAAAGTAGCTCGCGCCGCAGATAGTGACACGCCGGCGGCCGACGCCGAGATTGCCTCGTGCACCGGCGACGCGATCGTCGTCGAGCGCTACCTCGGCAAGCTGCCCCGCAACCTCGCTTCCAGCATCTAGTCCCGCACGTCAAAGGAGTTCACGCCATGGGTCGAGCCATCGTCATCACATCAGGCAAGGGAGGGGTCGGAAAGACGACCACCACCGCCAACCTCGGAGCTGCGCTCGCTCAGCTCGGTCACTCCGTCGTGCTGGTCGATGCCGACATCGGCCTGCGCAACCTCGACGTCGTCATGGGCCTCGAGAACCGCATCGTCTATCACGTGGTCGACGCGATCCGCGGCAAGTTCAGCTTGCAGAAGGCGCTGATCAAGGACCGCCGCATGGACAACCTGTGGTTGCTCCCCGCGTCGCAGACCGACGACAAGGACGCGGTCTCGCCCGAGGAGATGCGCAGTCTGATCTACGAGCTCAAGATGACGCACGACTTCGTGCTGATCGATTGCCCGGCCGGCATCGAGCAGGGCTTCAAGAACGCGATCGCCGGAGCCGATGAGGCGGTCGTCGTCGCGACGCCCGAGGTCTCCTCGATCCGCGATGCCGACCGCGTGGTCGGGCTGCTCGCAGCCGCGGATATCCCGTCGCGCTTGATCGTCAACCGGATCTCCGCGCACCTCGTGAAGCGTGGCGACATGCTCTCGCAGGCGGACGTCATCGAGATCCTCGCCCTCGAGATGCTCGGTGCGATCCCGCTCGACGATCAAGTGATCGCCACGACCAACAAGGGCGTCCCGGCGGTGCTCGAGAACAAGTGCCTCGCCGCAAAGGAGTTCATTCGCATCGCGAAGAAGCTCGCCGGCCAGGAGGTCGAGGACGAAGCGGTCGGCTTCTTCACCCGTATCGGCCGCGCGCTCGGCCTGTCTGCCACTCCGGCGTGAGGAGCTTTCGAGCCATGTGGAATGGAATCAAGAACCTCATCTCGGGCAAGTCGACTCGTGACGTCGCCAAGGGGCGGCTGCACCTCGTGCTCGCTCATGATCGATCGGGTCTCGAGGGCGGTCGGTTGCAGGAGATGCGCGCCGAGATCGCCGCGGTGATCGCGAAGTACGTGCCGATCGATGCTTCAGCCGTCGAGATCCAGATCGAGACGCGCAGCCGCCAGACTCAGCTGACCGTCTCGTCCGCGATCCAGCCGCGTAACGTCTAGCCGAGATCTCGGTTGCTGGCGCGTCCACCGCGGACGCGGCCGCCCCACGGCAGCTCGGCGATCAGCGCCTGACCGCGCATGCGAAATGGTGGGCTCAGCTGGTTGTTCGCCGCCGCGTGCAGCGTGGTCGCGAGCTCGATCGGTGATGCGAACCTGCGCTGCGGATCCTTTGCGACGGCGATCGCGATGAACAGATCGAGATCCGCGGGCAATGTCGGTGCAAGATCCGTCGGCCGCCGCGGCGAGCGATACACGACATCGAACAGGATCTGCGGTGTATCCGTTCCGCGGAACGGCGGCTGGCCGGTCAGCGCGCGATATAGCACTGCGCCGAACGAGAACAGGTCGCTGCGCGCGTCGACGGTGTCCCCGCGCGCTTGTTCCGGGGACATGTAGCCCGGCGTTCCGACGAGCAGGTTCTTTGTCAGCGTGCCCTGCGAGTCGGCGAGCTTCGAGACGCCGAAGTCGAGGATCTTCCACGCCGGGGTGCCACCGTCGGGCTCGTGGCGAAACAAGTTCGAGGGTTTGATGTCGCGATGGATGATGCCACCCACATGCGCATCGCGTAGACCGGCGGCGATCTGGTCGCACATCGCGAGGACCTCGGGCAGCTCGAGCTGCTTGGCCTTGCGGAGGAACCAGGCGAGGTCGTGTCCGTGAAGCAGCTCCATCACCAGATACGGCACGGCGTCATCGAGCGCACCGATCTCGAACACCGAGACGAGGCCGGGCGAGCGCACACGTGACGCGATCTCCGCCTCGCGCTGAAACCGGATGAGCTGCTCGGGATCCGTCGTGGCGACCAGCGTCTTGACGGCAGCGGTCGACTGGCCGTTCTCGTGGATCGCCGAGTAGACCTCGCCCATGGCACCGCGACCGATCACCGGACCGAGGTACCAGCTACCGGCGTGACGTCCGGTATGGCGCCCGATGCGACCGCCGCCGCCCTCGAGCGCCTTGTCCAGATCGAGGTTCGCCTCGGCGAGCTGCGCGTCGCGCTGCTGGACGACGCGCGCGGCATCCTCGACCTGCATCATCGCGTTCTGCGCGGTGCGGCGTGCATTGCTCGCGAGGCGCAGCGTCCCGAGAAACACGACCGGGACCATGACGATCGCGAACAGCTGGATCGCCGGCGACTCCGGGCCGCGGATCAGGCCGAGGTCCGGGATCACGCCGAGTGCGATGAGCAGGGTGCTCGTCGAGTAAATCGCGCAGCCGGCGATGCAGCTGCCGACCGCCCACCGCCGATCCGAGGACGTACCGATGAACGAGATCCCGAGCGTCGTGGCGATCGGGGCCGGCGAGAACACGCCGATGTAGTAGACGATGATCCCGGAGCCGATCACGGCGGTAACCGTGAACGCGCGGAACAGCCGGCGGTAGTGTTCGTCGGGCTTGGCGCGGATCGCGACGTACGCGCAGGTGCCGCCGTAGACCACGCAGGCACCCATCGCGGTGTAGCGCAGCCAGTCAACGCCACCGAGCAGAGGGAACGAGCACAACGACACCGCGGTCAGCACGAAGAACATCAGCGCCATGCCGCGCGCACGAGCGACCTCGTCGATGCGCAGGGCTTGCTCGCTGCGCGGACCGACGGTCCCGCTTCCTGCTGGATCTGACGTGCGGCTCGCCGATCGCGCGACGACCGTCGCTTGCTCGTCGCTCGTCGCCGCCACGCCGCATCATACGGCCGAACGGCGGGAAGGTCAGTCGAAGGCGCCGTTGGTCGCGGGCACCGGCAGCGGTAACGAGATCTGGGGCGTCAGCGTCGGCGCGGATGCCTCGACATCCGTCCAGCCCTCATCGACGTGCGAGGGCGGGGGTGCCTCGACCTGCGGCCTGGTTGCCTTCGGCGCCTTGGGCTTCGCCGTTACGGCTGGCTTCGGCGGCGACTTCGCGGCCAGCTTTGCCTTTGCTCTGGGCTTCGCCGTCGTCTTCTTGGGTGGCGCTGGCTTCGCCTTCGCCGTGATCGCGTTCGCCTTCTTCTTCTTCGCTGCTGGCTTCCCTGCTGGGTTCGCTTTGGCCTTCGTCTTCGTCTTCGTCTTCGTCTTCACCCTCGATGATTTCGGCATCAGATCGTTCGTCGCATCAAACCCGCGCTACCGTCAACGCTACTCCCGTGACCGTTCCACCATTCCCCGAGAGCCTGTGTCATCGCTGCACACACCTGCGCGTGATCACGAGCGGCAAGGGGTCGGTGTTCCTGATGTGCCAGGAACCGACGCTGCCGAAGTATCCACCGCAGCCGATCCGGGCGTGCCGCGCGTTCACGCCGAAGTGAAGCGTCGCGAGATCCGCGCCAACACCAGGTGCACGAATGACGTCGCCACCAGGAAGACACCTACCGCGCAGACGACGACGGACATCTTCCCGATCGGATCGTCGGAGCCCACGGTGGCGACCGACGCGATCAGCTGGACCACGAGCACGGTGACGAGGAGCCCCAGGACGCTGGCGGTCACGAGCCGGCGCAGTCGGCCTCGACGGTCGAGCAGGTCGAACGCAGCATCATTCATGCTCCGAGGACACCGTGGCGCTCGCCCGGTTGCGCTCGTCGATCCAGCGTGCGAGGTCGGGCCAGCACTCGAGCGGACACCAGCAGAACCGATCGCGCGCCTCGCGGGCGAGGTGGTCCGCAAGATCGTTGTCGCCGCGCACTGCGATCACGCGTGCGAGGGCCGCGAGCGTGAGGGAGGTGTTGTTGATCTCGAGGGCGAGCCGGATCCAGCGATCGATGCGCTCTTCGTCGAGCTGGAGCTCGCTGTGATTGACGATCGCGATCGCGAGGTCCGCACCCGCGAGCGAGACCTCGACGAGCTCCGAGACCGGCTCCGGCGGTGAGATTCCGCCGCGCACCGACTTGGCCTGCGCGACATCGCCGCGGCGTGCGTGGAGCTCGACCAGTGCGATCTGGATCACGACGCGATGGATATTCTGCGGCCTGAACAACGTCAGCGCGCGCTCGAAGATCCGGATCGCCTTCTCGTCTTCTCCGCGCGCGTACGCGATGAAGCCTTCGCTCCAGGCTCGCAGCTGCGCGCGAGGTCCGCGCGAAGGAGTCCTCAGCTTCGCCAGGATTGCTTCTGCCCCGAGGAGGTCCCCGGCGCTGAGTCGCGACTGCGCCTCGACGTACGGGTAGGTCGTGCGGCGGACCGCGACCAGCGTGGCTGCGATGACTCCACCGGCCAGCAGTCCCGCCGACAACCCGGTGATCCCCAGGAGCGCGAGCGGCCCGCCCAGGACGAGCCCGCCAATCACGCCGAGCTTCATGTGGTTCAGGCTGCGGGTACGTCGGCTGACCTCACGACCATGGGAGTCGATGACGAGCAGCTCGCCGGGCCGCACCGTTCGCGCGGACTCGGCGATCCGGAGTCCTTTGCCAGGCGGCACGAGGTCCGAACCCGTCGACATGAGAGCAGTCTCGCTGATTCGTGGCCCAGGTGGCGACTCGAGTGGCCGGCGACTCGCACTACCTGGACCCCAGTGGTCCTATGTAGTTGCTGCACCGCGCGATCAGTAAGATCGAGGGTCTGTAACCTCTCGACGACCGGCATGCCCGCTGCACATCAAGACGACATGATGAGGGCCATCGTCGTTGCTTCGGTTTTCGGTTCGCTGGTTGGTTGCGCCGCTGGCGTGGACAGCGACGACGCTCCCCCGGTCCTCGAAGTGACCAGCCCCGCCCGCGGGACGACGTCCCAGGGTGACCAGGTGACCGTGACCGGCCGCGTCACGGACGACAAGAGTGGCGTCAAGGTCCGCGTCAACGGTACCGAGGTGAGCCCCGCTGCCGATGGTTCGTTCTCCGCGACCATCACCGCGCAGGCCGGCCTCGAGATCATCGAGACCCACGCGATCGACTCCGGTGGCAACGACGTCCGCGACGTCCGCGCCGTCCTCAGCGGAACGCTCGAAGCGAGCGACGGCACTGTCGCCTCGCCGATCGGTGCCCGCGTCTCGCCCGCCGCGCTGACCGCGGTCGGCAACGTCCTCGCGACCACCGCCGAGGCGATCGACTTCACCGCGGCCGCCACCGCGATGAACCCCGTCTACAACAACACCGGCTGCCTCGGCGCCCGGATCGACGTCAACAGCATCACGCTCTCGAACATCGACCTCGGGCTGACCCCGGGCGCGGGCGTGCTCGCGACTGCAGTCTCGATCGACAACGTCGAGGTCAAGATGCGCGCCGCCTTCAAGGTTGCCTGCATCGGCGGCAGCACGACCATCACGGTTCGCTCGACCAAGGCAAAGATCAACGGCGGCCTCGGCCTCGCGGTCAGCGCCGGCAAGCTCGCGGCATCGCTGCCGACCTCGTCGGTCTCGCTCGAGGGCTTCACGATCGACGTCGGCGGCGTGCCGGGCGCGATCGAGAGCCTCCTCAAGGGCGAGGCCCGCAAGGCCGTCGAGAACGCGCTGACCAAGGTGATCAAGGACAAGGTTCCGCCGATGGCGAACACCGCGCTGTCCGGC
>JACCQV010000397.1 GCA_013813945.1 Deltaproteobacteria bacterium
GTGCATCACTATCCTACCGCGCTTTCCACAGCGCCCATTTGCCGCCGTCGTCGGAGATGACCTCGATCTTGGGGGGAACAACGTGAGCACAGCGACCGTAACCGCATCGAAGGCCCTGACGAAGAAGGAGCTGAAGAAGTTTCAAGAGCTCCTGGAGGACAAGCGCAAGGTTGTCCTCGAGCGCGCTCGGCAGATGCTGTCCGAGGGCATGGTCCTCGACGCAAACGATCTCCCCGACGAGATGGATCTCGCGTCGAGCGAGTACATCCAGTCGTTCGAGTTCCGGCTCCGTGGCCGCGAGAAGAGCCTGCTGTCCAAGCTCGATCTCGCGCTCAAGAAGATCGAGGACGGCTCCTTCGGGGTTTGCGAGATCTGCGACGAGCCGATCGGCAAGAAGCGCCTCGAGGCGCGGCCCGAGACCAGCCTCTGCATCAAGTGCAAAGAGGATCAGGAGCGCGAAGAGCGCACGATGGGCTGAGCGACGCCGTCACGGCACCTCTGGTACCGTGACGACATGGCGGACAACGATCCGGACCGCAGGAAGTTCCTGAAGGTCGCAACCTGCGCACTCGGCGGCGGCGTCGGCCTCGTCGCAGCTGTGCCGGTTGTTCGATTCGTCCTCGATCCCGCGGGCAAGACGACGGTGAGCACGCCGAGCGAGCCGCTCGATCTCGGCAACGTCGATCGATTCCGCGTGGGTGCTCCGCCCCGACGCGTCGAGGTGATCGCACCGCTCGTCAAGGATGGCTGGACCTCGGCCCGCGATGTCGTGCTCGGTGCCGCCTGGATTCGACGGATCGAGCCGACGAAGATCGAAGCGTTCTCCGCGGTCTGCCCGCACCTCGGCTGCGCGATCGGCTGGGAGGGCAAGGACTTCCTGTGCCCGTGCCACGACAGTCGGTTCTCGGTGACCGGTGAGAAGACGACCGGACCTTCGGAGCGCGGTCTCGATCCGCTGCCGGTGCAGATCAAGGATGGCCGGCTCCAGCTGACCTGGGTCCGTTACAAGACCGGAAGCTCGTCGCGGGAGCCCGTGTGATCAAGGCGTTCCTTCGCGATCGCATCCCACTGGATCGCGCGCCGTCGATGCTCGCCGGCGGAGCGTCGTTCGCGCACGTGTTCGGCACCGTGCTGGTGTTCCTGCTCGGCCTGCAGGCGCTGACGGGCGTCGCGCTGGCGGCGTTCTACAGTCCGTCGACGACCGACGCGTGGGCCTCGGTCGCGTTCATCCAGGATCAGGTCGCGTGGGGCTGGCTGATCCGCGGCCTTCATTATCACGGTGGATCCGCGCTCGTGATCGTCGCGGGCCTCCACCTGCTGCAGACCGCGATCGCCGGTGCGTACAAGCAACCTCGCGAGGTCGTCTGGTGGCTCGGCGTGATTCTGCTCGGCTTGATGATCGTGTGGTCGATCACCGGCTACTGGCTGCGCTGGGATCAGGCGGGCTACTGGGCGAGCCAGGTCGAGATCGGGATCGCCGCCGGCACACCGGTCGCGGGCGGGGCGATCCGCGCGATCGCGCTCGGCGGTAACGAGCCCGGCAACCTGACCCTGACCCGTGCGTATGCACTGCACGTCGTCGCACTGCCCGCGCTCGTCACCCTGATCACCGTCGCGCATATCTGGCTCGCGCGTCGTCATGGCACCACGCCGATGCGAGTCGCGAACACCGCCGTTCGTCGGTGGCCGGCGCAGACGGTCCGCGACGTGATCGCGATGGCGATCGTCTTCGTGGTCCTGATGTCGGTCGTGGTCGTTCAGCACGGCACGGATCTCGCGGCGCCTGCGGATCCGATGCAGGCATACGACGCCCGTCCCCTGTGGCCGGTCCGCTGGTTGTTCGAGCTGCGCGTGCTCGCGGGAAGCTTCGAGCAGCTCGCTGCAATGGCGGCGCCGGCGATCGTCGGTGGCTTCCTCATTGCGCTGCCGCTGCTCGATCACGGCACCGAACGCAGGCCGATGCGGCGCAAGCTGTGGCTCGGTGCGCTCGCCGGGTTGTTCGCTTTGATCGGCGCCTTGACGGTGGCGTCGTTCGCGCGCGATGCGAACGACAGCGCACTTGCCAAGCGGCTCGCCAAGGCCGAGGTCCAGGCGAACCGCGCACGCAAGCTTGCCGCGGAGAACGGTGTTCCCGTGACCGGCGCGCTCGACGTCTACAAGACGCCAAGGTTCTGGAAGGCACGCACGCTGTTCGAAGCCCGGTGCGCCAACTGTCACGACGCCACGAGCAAGGAGCGCAAGGGCCCTGTGATCGCGCCCGGTCACGGCGATCGGCGGTGGCTGACGAAGTTTCTCCAGGCGCCGAACGACGACCAGTTCTGGGGCCTGACCAAGCTCGCGAAGACCGAGGCCGCGATGAAGCCCGTCGAGCTTCCGGCCGCCGATCTCGCGGACCTCGTCGAGTCGCTGTACGCCGAGTCCGGTGCGGACAGCATCGATCAGGCGAAGCGCGAGCGCGGGCTCAAGGTGTTCGAGAGCGCGTGCACGGACTGTCACAGCATCGAAGAAGGTGTCTCGGGCGCATCCGGCCCCGCGCTGGCGCGGCTCGGCAGCCGTGACTACTACACGAGCTTCATCAGCAACCCGAAGTCCGCGCTCCACATGGGCGCCGACAAGAGTGAGATGCCGCGGTTCGACCGCGAGCTGTCGATCGTCGATCGCGATGCGCTCGCCGAGTATCTCGTGTGGCTGCGCACCGCGACGCCGCAAGATCTCGTGAACCTCGGCCCGCTGTGACTACGGCGCTGTCGTGACCACCGCGACGTAGTGCAGCGCCGACGCGACGCCGTCGACACGAAGCCTTAGCGCCGTCGCGCCCGTATAGCTCGGCGTCGGTGCCGTCAGCACGTAGCGCTCACCAGACCATCCAAAGTCCATCAGCGGGGGGCGCACCGCTTGCACCGATCGCCAGCATGGAGCTGCAGTCGACGGAACAAGCGCGTGACCGGGCCGCGTGGCCTCATCGTGCGACGCCGCACACCGTGGTCGGCTTGCGTGAGGCGATCGGGGAGGCCATCGGTCGATGGCTGGCACCGGCCGTCGCGGCGGTCAGCCGGACGCGCAACGCACGGATGTTTCATCCCGAGGGGCACACGTTCGCAGCCCGCGTCGTCGCAGCTGGCGAGGGCGCGTATGCGGAGCTCGGGCAGCGACTGACCGGGCGTGCTCTCGTCCGGTTCTCGCCGGCGCTGTGGCGCAATGGAATCGAGATCTTCGACGTGCTCGGTTTCGCTCTGCGCATTCGACCCGGCGACGGGCCGCCGCTCGATCACGTTCCGTCGCTGGGCGATCAGGATCTTCTGTTCGCGACGATCCGCAGCCCGCTGACGATGCTGCTCTCGCCGTTCACCACCGATGCGAGCGACTTCGCCGGGAACACGTACTGGGCAGTTTCGCCGTTCTCGATCGGCGAGCTCCGGCGCCTCGAGCTCCGGCTGCGGCCCGTCGATCCGAAACATGGGAACGGGACGCGCGTGGATCGATTGCGAGACAACGTTCGCACGGGACATGCGATCTGGCAGCTCGAGGCGCGACGCACGTTGACCCTCACCTGGCATCCGGTAGCTCACGTCGTGATCGAGCGCGAGGTGGCGGTCGACCAGGCGGCGCTGCGGTTCGACCCGTTCCGGTCGGGTGCGGGCATCGAGCCGGTCGGGCTCGTCCACGCGATCCGCCGCGCCGCATACGCCGCGAGCCAGGAGGCGAGGCCGCAACGGAGCGCGCCGCGCCGCGCGCGCTGAGGACGTACTATGCTGCCTGCGCCATGCCGACCTTTGCGTTCCAGGAGATCCTCGAAGCCGGGCATCACCACGCCACGCCGTACAAGCTGCTGACGACCGATCACGTCAGCACGTTCGAGGCGCGGGGCAAGACCTTCCTCGAGGTGCGGCCCGAAGCACTGACGCTGCTCACGCGGACGGCGATGCGGGACATCGCGCACCTGTTGCGCCCCGGTCACCTCGCGCAGCTGCGGGCGATTCTCGATGATCCAGAGGCCTCCGCGAACGATCGGTTCGTCGCCCTCGAGCTGCTGAAGAACGCGAACATCGCCGCGGGCGGAATCCTCCCCGGCTGCCAGGACACCGGCACCGCGATCATCATGGGCAAGCGTGGACAGAACGTGCTGACCGCGGGCGGCGATGAGGCGGCGATCGCGCGCGGCGTGTTCGACACGTACGCCGAGTCCAACCTTCGCTACTCGCAGGTGGCTCCGCTCGACATGTTCGAGGAGAAGAACACGGGCAACAACCTGCCGGCGCAGATCGAGCTCTACGCCACGGACGGGGACGAGTACCACTTCCTGTTCATGGCGAAAGGCGGCGGCTCCGCCAACAAGAGCATGCTGTTCCAGGAGACCAAGGCGCTGCTCAATCCCAAGAGCCTCGCAGCGTTTCTCGATCAGAAGCTGCGCTCGCTCGGCACGGCCGCGTGCCCGCCGTACCACCTCGCGATCGTGATCGGCGGGACCAGCGCCGAGCAGACGCTCAAGGTCGCGAAGCTCGCCTCGGCGCGCTACCTCGACGATCTACCGACCACGGGCAACGCGCTCGGCCGTGCGTTCCGCGATGTCGAGTGGGAACACAAGGTCCTCGAAATCGCTCGGACCACCGGCATCGGCGCGCAGTTCGGAGGCAAGTACTTCGCGCACGACGCCCGCGTGATCCGGCTACCTCGCCACGGCGCGAGCTGCCCGGTCGCACTCGCCGT
>JACCQV010000413.1 GCA_013813945.1 Deltaproteobacteria bacterium
GCTCAGCGGAGCTTGGTCGCCCACGGCCGCTTCGCACTCGGTAACAGCTGGCGCAGATGCCATGCCTGCACGTAGAGCTGCTCCTGGACGGTCCGGCGCCGCTTGTGAATTGCGAGCGTGAACAGGCCGATCACGATCGTGAACATCAGGGTGCCGAAGATCAGCACGAGCTCGTCGCGGTGCCCGTGCGACCGGATCACGTCGGAGATGATCGTCATGCGGCCGTCCGCGATCTCCCAGGTCTTCGGCAGCACCGCCCCCCACTCGAGAATGATCGGCAGCAGCACGGCGGTCGTGATCCACGCGACCACGATCCAGCTCCGCTCATTGACCCACCGGATCGGGGTGATCGCGATCGCCGCGGCGCACAGCATCAACGGTGTCAGCACGAATGGCCCCGCGATCCGGGTGAACAGCACTGCGATCGCCATGTTCACGACGAGCACGACGGGCACCGACGGCTTGCCTGTCCGTGCGAACTGCCACGATGCGAGCGCCGCCACCGCGATCACGCCGTACAACCCGATCACCATCGGCCAGTTCTTGATCTCGATGAACAACGCCGGTGGCAGCAACGCAAAGACCGAGAGATAGACCCACATCGCCTTGCGCGAGCGATCCTTGTTGATCTGGATCTCCTGATCCTCGAGGCCCGCGACCAGATCCGCCGGCAGCGCAAGAGGAGGCGTGAGCAGCAGCGAGCTGACGAGCTCGGCGGCGGCCTCGGACTGCGGGTCGAGTGCGAGCGCTCGCCCTGCCCTGCGCATCGCGGCCGCGCGTGCGTCGGGCTCTCCGCTGTCGAGCACATCACGTGCTTCGGCGAGCTGCTGCGCGGCAAGATCGCGGCGGCGTGCCATGTCACGGTCGCCGTCGAGGTAGTTCTGGACAGTCTCGGCGAGCGCGTGCGCGGTCGGCCGCGCATCGGGATCCTCGTCGAGCGCAGCGAGACACAGCGCATCGAGCTCCGGCGGAATGCCCTTGTCTGGCGTGCGCTTGGCGGGCGACTGGCGCGGACTGGACAGCGTGCTCGTCAACCCCGGCTGGCCGCGGCGGTGCAGCAGCTCGCCGGTGAGCAGCTCGAACAGGACGGAGCCCAAGGCGTAGATATCCGCGGCTGTCGTCGCTTTCGAGCCGCGGATCTGTTCGGGCGACATGTATCCGGGTGTCCCGATCAGCGCGCCCGACTTCGTCCCCTGATCGAGCGTGCTGATATCGACTTGCTCGAGCGGATGATCGGCGTCATCCGCGAGGACACGCGCGATGCCCCAGTCGAGCACATAGACCTCTCCGAAATCGCCGAGCATGACGTTGGCGGGCTTGATGTCGCGATGCACGACGCCACGCGAGTGCGCAAACTCGATCGCGCGGCAGACCTCCACGAACGCCCGCAGCAGGCGATGGAGCGACATGCCGTCGATCTGCCGCTGCCCCAGCGTCTCGCCCACGAGCCGCTTCATCGTGAAGTACGGCCGACCTTCGCCGTCGACCCCGAGCTCGTGCACGGGAACGATGGCGGGATGCTCGAGCCGCGCCTGGATCCGTGCCTCGCGCAGGAATCGTGCGATCTGCTCGTCGTCGGGATCCTCGCTCGTCATTCGCTTGACCGCGACCTCGCGACCGATCCGCGTGTCCTGTGCCGCGAGGACCTCACCCATTCCGCCGCGGCCGATGCTCACGCCGAGCAGGTAGCCGGGCGGCGGCAACACGACCGTTCCCTTCGAGGTCTTCGAACCTGGCACCAGCGTCGGAGCCTCGGAGACTTGTACCGCCCCACTCTGTCCCGGCTGGGTCGTCGCGGAGCCTTCCGCGAGCGGGTTCTTCGTTTCAACCGCCTTGGGTTCGTCGGCCATCAGTCCGCCATTCTACGCCGGGCCGGCGGCATCGGTCGCGAACCGCTTCTGCCAGAAGCCAACGTCATGCCACTCCCCGTGCTTCCAGCCAGCATCGCGAACTGTCCCGACCGGCTCGAAGCCCAGGGAGAGGTGAAGCGCCACGCTCGGATCGTTCGGCAACGTGATGCCAGCGACCGCGGAGCGGAAGCCACGGCGCGCAAGCTCCTCGAGCAGCGCGACATAGACCGCTCGGCCCAGTCCACGGCGCCGAGCGGTCCCTGCAACGTAGACTCCAGTTTCGGCAGTCCACGCGTACGCCGCGCGATCGCGCCACGTGCCGGCCTTCGCGTACCCCGCGAGCTGGCCAGCGTCCTCGATCGCGAGCCATGGGAACCGGTCTCGGTACCCGCGCCACTGCGCTTCGACCTCGGTCTCTGCGAGTGGCTCGTAGGCGAAGTGAACCGACGACGTCACGATGTAGTGGTTCGTGATCGCCGTGATCGCGGCGATGTCGTCATCTCGGACAGGTCGGATCGCCATCGCGCGAAAGATAGCCCCGGCTGGCGCTCTGTCGCACGCCGCGGCTGGTGACGTTGCCGCAGGCGGGTGCACCCGAGCGCATCACGCGCGGCCGGGCTGGCTCGATCGCAGGGACGGGCACCGGAGCGGGCGCTGGTGCGGATGCCGCAACGGCCGGTGCTACCGCGACCGGCGCGGCGTGCTCCACGGCGGCGCCCGGCACGGCGACGCCCGGCAGCGCGGCCACCCCGAGGGCGATCACCGCCAGCAACTTCGTAACCGGGCGCGCTCGCGGCGGCTCCACGACCTTGATCAACGGATGCATGGACGGGAGGACGCCGGACTCGCGGGACTGTTAACGACGGATCCTTCGTCGCACGGGATCGCTAGTACCAGCGTGGAGCACGGGCAACGGGCGGCTGCGTGTAGCGGCCGACCACGACCTTCGCGGGGCGCAGCAGCCGGTCGCCGCACCGATAGCCAGCCTCGAGCTGATCGAGAACCCGGCCGTGTCCCTGTGGGTCCGACACCGGGATCATGCTCACCGCTTCGTGCCGGGCCGGATCGAAGACCTGGTCCTTCGCGTCGACCCGTTCGGCGCCATAGCCGCGCAGCACACCTTCGAGGTGGGACCGTACGAGGCGGACACCCTCGAGCACGGCCGGCGCATCGCCGCTCTCGACGGCCGCACGGATCGTGCGATCGAGGTCGTCGAGGACGGGCAACAGCTTCGCAACGAGCTGCTCGCGGGTCGCCTCCAGCACGCGCTTCGCATCGCGCTCGACGCGGCCCTTGGCAGCTTCGAGATCGCGCAACGCTTGCACCATCGTGGAGCGATCGGGCTCCTTCTCCGAAGAGCTCGCACCATCGACCTGGGCCTCGGCGGTCGGGTCGTCGTCAATCCACAGGGTTTCGGTGGCGGGCTGCATGGCGAGATGTGATTCAAACGTCGTGCCGCGACGTCGGTCGCACAACTCACCGATCGCGTAGGTCCCCACAGCGCGCGCGGAAGTCGGAGTGGTCCAGGAAGTCCGCCCACAGGCGCTGCCATGGCGCCCAGTCGTGCTTGCCGCGCGTGCGTAACCTGCGCTCCGGCGGCAGCGTGGCGCCGAGCAAGCGATGAGCTGGCGCGAACTTGTCCTGATCGCCCGAGAGCAAGTAGATCGGCGGCGCGGTCTCGGGCTTCGCCGTGGCACCTTTGAGCCAGCGCCAGATGTCGCGTTGATAGTCGTCCTCGTCGAGCTTCGCGGGAGGCTGCCAGCGCGCGAGGCCACCGGCCTTGGCGACTTCGCCATGGACGTCGTCATCGCCGAGGTACGGCGCGATCAGGACGATTCCCGCGAGCTCGGTGCCGTAGCGCTGCGCCACGAGGAGCGAGCCCAGTCCGCCGAGCGAGATGCCAGCGAACCAGATCTGGCGATAGCCGGCCTTGCGAGCCGGCGCGAGCACGTCGGCCTCGATGCGATCCTGCAGCGTTCGCTTCGCGTAGTACCCGAGCGTGGCGTTGGTGCTCACGATGTCGACGGCGATCCCCCGCGCGCGGATCGCCTCGATGAAGCCGTACTCCGCGAAGTCCTCGGGCGAGTCGCCGATCCCCGGCATCAGGACGAGCAGGCAGCGCGCCTGACCCGATGGCAGCGGATCGGCCACGGTTCGCATCGGCGCGGGTGCGGGCAACCACGATGCGCAGCCGGTCGCGATGGTCGCGTACAGACCGAGCCGATGAACGGCTGAGAACAAGCGCGCCACGTTGGCGTCAGTTGGCGCCGACGGGTTCGTCGCTACCGGGTGCCGGGACCGGATCCGAGGGCAGCGACTCGCAGGTGATGACGATCTCGCCGTTCTTCACGTCGACGAAGGCGATGCCGCCGTCGATCAGCTTGCCGAACAGGATCTCGTTGGCGAGCGGCGCCTTGAGCGTGCTCTGGACCAGGCGTGCCATCGGCCGCGCGCCCATCGCCTTGTCGTACCCGTGCTCGACGAACCAGTCGATCGCCGCGGGCGTGACCTCGAGCTCGACCTTCTTCTCGCCGAGCTGACCGTCGAGCTCGTCGAGGAACTTCCGCGCGACCTTCTTGATCACGTCGACCGGCAGCGATCCGAAGAACACCGTCGCATCGAGGCGGTTGCGGAACTCGGGCGTGAACACCCGCTCGATCGCCTTCTTGGCGTCTTTGCCAGAGTCATTGATCGACTTGATCGAATCGCCAAAGCCCATCTTCCCGAGCGCCATCTCGCGGCTGCCCGCGTTGCTCGACATGATCAAGATGACGTTGCGGAAGTCGCTCTTGCGGCCGTTGTTGTCGGTCAGCGTCGCGTGATCCATGACCTGGAGCAGGATGTTGTAGATGTCCGGGTGAGCCTTCTCGATCTCGTCGAGGAGAACCACCGAGTACGGGTGCTTGTTGATCGCATCCGTGAGCTGACCACCCTGATCGAAGCCGACGTAGCCCGGAGGCGCGCCGATCAGCCGCGAGACCGTGTGCTTCTCCATGTACTCGGACATGTCGAAGCGCAGGAACTCGACGCCCATCACGACCGCGAGCTGCTTTGCGAGCTCGGTCTTGCCGACGCCGGTGGGGCCCGCGAACAAAAAGCTGCCGGTCGGCTTGTCGGGGCTACCGAGGCCGGCGCGCGACAGCTTGATCACCGTCGCGAGC
>JACCQV010000416.1 GCA_013813945.1 Deltaproteobacteria bacterium
TACATCGCGGCCCAGCTCAATGTCGCGAACGGCGCAGCGATGCCCGCGAGCGTGCAGACGAGCTTCGACGCGGCCACGGCAATGCTCTCGTCGTACACGCCGGCCCAGGCCAAGGCGCTCAAGAACACGAACGCCGACAAGGCCAAGTTCACGACGCTCGGCTTCTACCTCGACCAGTACAACCAGGGCGTCACGGGTCCTGGTCACTGCTCGGAGTAACGGATGCGAAACGCGAGCGCGCTCGTAGTTCTCGCGCTCGCGACGCCGGCGGCGGCTGAGTCGCACGTCGGCGGCGGTTATGTGATGGGTCGGCCGGTCGCAGGTCGTGCTGGCGGCGCCGACCACGCCCTCGCATTCCATGTTGACACTGTCGTTCGCGATGAGATCGACGTCGGAGTGACCATCGAGGGCGGCTATACGCCGGGCAATGCGGATGAATCGCTCAAGCGGTTCGCCGTGATGCCCGGCGTCGGCTTTCGGGGTGCGGTCGGCGAGCTGCTTGTGCGCGCCGATGTGCTCGTTGGCTGGCAGGTCGTCGACGGGCGCACGCACCTAGCGGGGCTTCCGGTCACCGGTACTGAAACGCGTTGCGTGCGTGCGGAGCTGACGATCGGCGTCGATGCACCGCTGTCGGGCAGCTTCGCGTTGCGTGCACGTGCTGGCCTTGCAGTCGATGCGATCTATCCGGTGAACGTCGACGGCATGACCCGCCTCGCACCTCTCATCGAGATCGCGGTCATGGCGCGGCTGTGAGCTAGAGCGTCTCGAGCCACGCTCGTCGTCGTTCCGGATCAGCCCTGCAGCGCCGCCAGGTACGAGCCCGCCACCGGTGTGAGCTCGTCCCCGCCCCGGAACACCGTCGGCAGGATCCGCTTGGTCCCTGCCGGTGCGTCCTTCGCCTTCACGTGATCGATCAACACGACGATGTCGTGCGGTAGCGCGAGGAACTGCACGAGCCCTGGCCTGTTCGCTGCGATCGCGATCAGTGGCACGAACGAGCGCTCGCCGTGATCGTGGTTCTCCGCGCAACACAGTGACCAGCCCGAGACGCCGTCCGGTAGATCGTCATCGGGAAACCGCGTCATCAGGATCGCATCCGCCGTCATCGCGCAGTCGGCGACCATCACGTCGTCCTCCTGCAGCGGGAACGTCAGCTCCTCGAGCAGGCCCACGCTCGCGCAGACCTCCTTCTGATACCAGGCGTCGGCGAGCGCGCGGTCGACCGATTCGGTCCACGTCGGCCGGGGCGTCAGCTCACGCTCCTCGACACCGATCGTCCCGTCACTGCGCTCGCACAGGCGCAGCACCGACCACCCGAGGCGGACGGTCTGCCCGGGCAAGAACTTCGTGCCGTGCGCGACGCCATCCTCGAAGTAGTCGATCAGGATCTGCGCGACGTCCGGGATCGGCGACGCCTCCGCGGTCTGGATCGTGAATTCGCGATGTACATGGCTCGCGCAGCGGGTCGTTCGATGCTGCTGCACGACCGTGAGCCTAGCCCGGCTACGATGGTCTCGCTGTCGTGTCCGGGCGATTGCTAGAGCAGGAGGCGCTCGGCGTAGCCGACGGCATCCGGAGGAATGTCGAGCACCGCGAGAATCGTCATCGGCGTCGTGGCGCCGAGGATGTCGTCGACGCGCGGGTAGCCGGGGTCCGTGCCGGGCCGGTTGTCCCAGCGCGTCGCGGTCAGGCCGTGGAACACGGTCACGCTGAACCAGCCGGTGGACGAGTTGTACATGATGTCGTAGACGGGGCCCGGCAGCTCCGCGGCGTAGTCGATCACGAGCGCGCCGGGACGGCCGGTGACGAGCGTGCCGAGTCGGTTCGGGCGCAGCGCGACCCGATCGGGCACCCCGACCGCGACGACCGCGTCGGGAGTCGACCCGGCGATCACGACCGCCGTTCGCGTCACGATGGGAGCGTCGCCGGCCATTCCGAACCAAGCCTACCCCGCGCCATCGGGGATGGCGATCCCGAGCGCCCGCGGCGGCGGAAAACCGTTGATCGATCGTCGGACCCCGTGTGTATAACTCGCGCAAGGTGATCCGCTCGAGTGCTCTGCGCGGCCATGCCGCGATTCCCGCGGTGCAACGGTTGATCGAGCTCGCGCTCGACGAGGATCTCGGCCGCGGCGACGTGACGTCCCAAACGATCTTTGGCCGCGCCGCAGGCGGCGCGGAGGCGCTGGGCGCCGACGGTCCGGATGTCGTGGCCGACATGAATGCGCGCGAGCCGATCGTCGCGTTCGGCGTCGCGGTCGCCGCTGCGGTGTTCGCGATGGTCGATCCTCGGATTGAGGTGGAGCTCCACGCCGCCGATGGCGCACGCGTCGAGCGCGGCGGCCTGCTGCTGACGGCCCGCGGTCCCGCGCACAGCGTGCTCGCGGCCGAGCGCACCGCACTCAACTTCGCCCAGCGGCTCAGCGGTGTCGCGACGCTGTCGAAGCGCTATGCCGATGCCGTCGCGGGTACGAAGGCACGCGTCGTCGATACCCGGAAGACAACGCCGGGGTTTCGCGTGCTCGAGAAGGCCGCGGTGCTCGCGGGCGGCTGCGCGAATCATCGCTTCGATCTCGGCTCGGGGATCTTGATCAAGGACAACCACATCGCCGCGTGCGGCTCGGTGCGCGCGGCGGTGGAGGCGGCGAAGGCGAGGGCGCCGCATCCGCTGCGCATCGAGGTCGAGGTCACGAACCTCGGCGAGCTCGACCAGGCACTCGCCGCCGGCGCCGAGATCGTCCTGCTCGACAACATGACGCCGGCGCAGGTCGAGGTCGCGGCCGCGCGGGCACACGGGCGCGGCGTGCTCGTCGAGGTTTCGGGCGGCATCACGCTCGCGACGATCGTGGACTACGCGCGCGCGGGTGCCGACCTCATCTCCGTCGGAGCACTGACCCACTCGGCACCTGCGGTCGACATCGGCCTGGACGTGCGCACGTGAGCCCACCGAGCGCTTCTTATCTCATCCCGCCGATCGCGCACTGGCTCGGCTGCCATCGGATCGATCTCGAGGACTGCTCGTCGACGAACGACGAGGCTGCCCGGCTCGCGCGTGCGGGAGCTCGGCACGGTACGGTCGTGATCGCAAAGACCCAGAGCGCAGGACGCGGCCGCGATGGCCGGACGTGGGCATCGCCGCCGGGACTCGGCCTCTATCTGTCGGCGGTCATTCGCTCACCGCTACCGCTCGTCGAGGTTCCGCCGATGACGCTCGCGATCGGGATCGGCCTGTGCGATGCGATCCGCGCGACCGGCGTGCAGGCGAGCCTCAAGTGGCCCAATGACGCGCTCGTCGACGGCAAGAAGCTGGCCGGCGTCCTCGTCGAGGCGCAGAGCCAGGGCCCCAGGCTCGAGGCCGTCGTGATCGGGATCGGCGTCAACATCGCCGGCGACATGCCGCCCGAGATCGCCGGGATCGCGACCACCCTCGAGCAGGCCTCCGGCAAGCCGATCGATCGCGAGGCGTTCATCGCGGCACTGCTCGCGTATGTCGAGCGCTGGATCGATCGGTACGTCGCGATGGGCCTCGAGGAGATCATCCCCGCGTGGACCGAGCGCATGGCGGTCGGTCTCGCGGCGAGGGCGACGATCGCCGGCAGTTCGCTGATCGGCGAGGTCGCCGGGCTCGATGACGACGGTGCGCTGTTGCTCCGCGATCGCGACGGTGCGCTGCATCGCGTGCGGACCGGCGACGTCGAGGTGATCCGCGCCACCTCGGCGACCTGCTAGGTCGGGTAGCTCGAGGCTTTGGCGTGCTAAGACCAATGCCGCTCAGTATCGTCGCGTTGACGTGAACCTGAACATCAACGCCACCTTGGACATTGACGTGGACCCACGCAACCCGTGAACGAGGCAACCGATAGCTGGGTCGTGTTGAGCGAAGCTGCGTGTCTAGCAGCGCTCGATCGAGTTTCTCGCCATCGTGATGGACCTGCTCGCCGAGCTTCCAAGAGGCCATGCCGAGCTGGCCGATCAACTGCTTCGGGCGGCCCAATCGCAGCCCCGGAACATCGCCGAGGGTGCCGGGCGCCGAACCGCTGTCGGTCGAGCATGCTTTTACACGCACGTGAGGGTTCGGCGATGAAAGCCGCGGCCTCGCTCGACACGATGCGGGTGATGAAGCTGCTCGACGAGCATCGCTACCTGATCGGCATCGAGCTGCTCGAGGGCATCGTTGCGATGCTCACGAAGATGACGTGAGCGTCCAAGGTGGCGTTCACGTTCAGGGGTTCACGTCGAGGTCAACGTCAAAGACCTTACCCGAGCGGCATTGGTGCTAAGACCAGGACATGAGCCAGCGCTCGATGGTTCCGGTGGTGATCTTCGGCGTCTTCGTGCTGGCTGGGGCCGTCGGGGTGTGGCTGATGATGCGCACGGGCGACTCTGTCGCAGAGCCGTCGACCGAACCGAGCAGGGCGACCGAACAGCCACCACCGCCGAGCCAGCGCGGGGAGGCTGCACCGACCGTCACGCCGAGTCTGCCGGGTGAGACCCGGCGGTCCGAGGGCAGCGCCGTCAAGGAGTATGCGGTCGGCGACACCCTCGTCCGCGACCACCGGTCCGGAGATCACGCCCCGATCGATATCCCGCCGTCGGTGCACCCCGCCGAGGCCCGCCGGCTGACGTCGAATCTGGTGTCCGAGGTCGGTCAGAAGCTCAAGGTGATCGTGAAGGACTGCGCGACAGGGTTGCCCGCGGGAGCGCGCGGCAAGGACCCGAGGCTCGAGGGCCAGGTGGTGATCGCGATCAAGTCGAAGCGCGTCACCGTGACCGGCGCGGCGGTCGAGCTCCGGGACGTCACCGACGCCTCCGTCGCCTCGATCAAGCGGTGCATCGAGGAGAAGGCGCTCACGGTCACCCACGACGCCGACGAGACCGACCTCGCGAGCTACGACATCAGCCTGGCGTACGCGCTGTAACCGCCCTCGGTGGGACACGCGCGCGTCGCACATGCGGCACCGTGCCAGTACGTGTCACCTATCCGCTGTTAGGGACGCGGGAATCCCGTAGTACACGAGGTCTCGTAGGCGTTGATGCACCCCAGGCAGGTATGTATAGTCGCGCGCCCTATGAGTAGGTGGCCCGACCAACTCATCTCGATCTTCGTGATCGCGATCGCCTGTCTGTCCTCGGCTGGATGTGACGAGCTCGACGGTCGCAACCGGACCCGCCAGGGCAACCGGATGTTCCGCGAGACGAAGTTCGTCGATGCCGTCGCCGAGTACGAGCGTGCGCTGAAGACGGTCGACGACCCGATCATCCACTACAACCTCGGCCTCGCGTACTCCAAGGTGTTCAAGCCCGGCGTCGACAAGCCGAAGCGGCTCGGCCTCAAGGACACGTTCGTCTGCGACAGCATTCCGAACACGAAGATCGTCTCGGAGAGCGTCTGCGTCAAAGACGGCGAGCGCCGGTACGATGAGTGCGACGCGAAGACCGTCTGCGCCTCGAGCTACGAGTGCAAGCAGGTCGATCTCTGCACCATCGAAGGACCTCAGCTCGCGGAGGCTGCGGCAACGCACTTCCAGGTGTGGC
>JACCQV010000429.1 GCA_013813945.1 Deltaproteobacteria bacterium
GTTCACGACATAGACGAGCTGGGCCCGATTGTTGACGACGAGCTCATCCGCGTGACGCCCCGACGGGAACGTGAACGTCGCGATGTCGAGCCACTCGGGTCGCTTCTCCGGGGCGCGCTTCTGATAGAACGGCTCGGCTTCGACACCGTTGACGAACCGCTTGAGGATCATCGGACGGCGCGCGACGCCTCGGATCGCACCGTCGGCGACCGCGAGGTAGTACTGCACCAGCTCCAGCTTGGTGACGGCCGCGTTCGGGAAGTAGATCTTCTCGGGGTTCGAGACGGTGACCTCGTGCCCATCGAGCTGGAGGATCTCCTTCTTCGGTTTCGCCACGCCCGGATCCTTGCACGACTGCGCAGGACGCCGCATGGTGTCCGGCCCATGCAGTCCCGGGCGTCGCTCAAGGTCCTGCTCATCCTCGCGATGCCCATGGTGCTATCGCGAGCGACGCAGTCCGTGATGACGTTCGCCGATGCTCTGATGGTCGAACACCTCGGGCCGCAGGCGATCGCCGCCTCTGCGACGGGTGGCTTCAATGCGTTCCTCGTGATGATCCTCCCGATGGGCACGGTGTTCATCGTGCAGAGCTTCGTCGCACAGCTCGTGGGCGCCGGCGATCGAGACGCGACTCCTCGGTTCGCGTGGTACGGCCTGATCATCTCCGGAATCGCCGGCGTCATCTCGATCGGACTCATCCCCGCGATCGATCCACTCCTCCTGCTCGCCGACTTCTCGCCCGGCCTTCGCGAGCAGATGTCGAGCTACATGGAGCTGCGAATGCTGTCCGTCGCCGCGGTCGTCGGCGTCGAGGCCCTCGGTAACTGGTACGGAGGGCTCGGCAACACCTGGATGGCACTCGCCGCGAGCTTGATCAGCATGGCGGTCGATCTGTTCCTCAACTGGGTCCTCATCTACGGGAACCTCGGCGCGCCCGAGATGGGAGTCGATGGTGCGGCGCTGTCGTCCACGATCGGCAGCTTCGTCGGGCTCGCGTTCCTGCTCGTCGCATTCTGGCGGCGCTGGGGCATGGACATCGGTGGGCCGGCACCGAAACGCGCGCCGCCGCACCTGTCATTCAAGGAGCTGCGACGGGTCGTGCGCTTCGGGCTGCCGAACGGCGTCAACTGGTTCCTCGATTTCGCGGCATTTCAGTTGTTCATCAACGGCGTGTTCAGCTCGCTGGGTGACGAGATGCTGGCGGCGTTCAACGTCGTGATCGCGATCAACTCCGTCTCGTTCATGCCGGCGTTCGGTCTTGCCTCAGCCGGCGCGATCCTCGCTGGCCAATCGATCGGCGCGGGTCACCACGACGACGTCTGGCCGCAGGTCAAGATCACGCTGAAGGTCGCAGGTGTCTGGATGGGGCTGATCGGCGCCCTGTACTTCGTCTCACCCGAGTCGCTGCTTCGCCTGTTCGACACGGGCTCCTCGAGCAGCTTCGTCACCGTCGGCGCGACGATGCTGGTGATCAGCGCCGCGTGGCAGCTGTTCGATGCGATCGGCATCACCCTCTCGGAGACCCTGCGCGCCGCAGGTGACACGACGTGGACCGCGGTGGCCCGCCTCGTGCTCGCGTGGGTCGTGTTCGTCCCGATGGGGTTCGTCGTCGTTCGCTACTGGGACGGCGGGCCGGTCGGCGCGATGCTGTGCCTCGTCGGCTACATCGCCTTGCTCGCCGCAGCGTTCGCGTACCGCTTCAAGTCCGGGGCGTGGCGCAAGATCCAGTTGATCGAGCCGAAGCTGGTGTAGCCGCGCTACGATCGCGGGATGCAGCGCCTGCTCGCGGTCATCGTCGGTCTCGCGGTCGTCCTCGCGGTAGTCCCGCGCGCGAACGCCCTGTGCGCGGTGACCGAGGCCGGTGATGCACTGGTCACGCCCGTCGCCGCCGTGCTCCCCGGAGACGGCGGAATCCTCGTCGGCTGGCAGAGCTTCCTCGAGCGCAAGCCGGCGAACCAGTCCACGTCGTGGACCATCTCGGCAGGTACGAAGCGGCTCGAGATCACCCGGGACACGCTCGCGCCCGGCCTCGTGCTGTTGCGGCCGCCGGCCGGAACCGATGTCCTGCGCGTCTCGACGGGCACCACCGAGCTTGCTCGCTACACGCGCGATGCCAGGGCCCCGGCATTCGCACCGGCCCCACCGAAGGCGACCAGGCTCGAGATGACGTCGACACCCGCACGCTACAGCGGCTGGTACCGCATGGTCACGACCTCGCTCGCGACGCCCGTTCCCGCGGGTGCGATCGC
>JACCQV010000438.1 GCA_013813945.1 Deltaproteobacteria bacterium
GCTATACGTCGAGAAGAGCTACTACCTCGGACCCGACAAGGGTGGGGAGCGCGCCTACAAGCTGATCCACGATGCGATGCTGGAGACCGGCCTGGTCGGCATCGCGAGCTACTCGGCGCGCGGCAAGCAGTACATCGTGCTGCTGCGCCCGTTCAAGCAGGGCCTGATCATGCACCAGCTGCGCTACGCGCAGGAGGTCAAGGACTGGGCCGAGGTGCCGATGCCGGACCTCCCCGATCTCAAGCCCGCCGAGCTCGGGCTCGCGAAGCAGATCATCCAGCAGATCGCGCACGAGACCTTCGAGCCCGAGAAGTACAAGGACGAGGTTCAGGAGCGGATGATGGAGCTGATCAACAAGAAGGTCGAAGGCCAGGAGATCACGCTCGCGCCCGAGGCTCCCGCCGGCAAGGTCATCGATCTCATGGAGGCGCTCAAGGCGAGCCTCGGCATGAGCAACGCCGAGGACCGCAAGCCTGCGCTGGCCGCCGATTCGAAGAAGGCCGATGCCGCCGAAGCCGCGCCCAGGAAGAAGGCCGCGGCGAAGAAGAAGTGACTAGAAGCCCTGGTTCGCGAGCTTCAGCAAGATGCCCGAGCTGCCGGATGTCGCCGTCTACGTCGAGCGCCTCGCTGCGCTGACGATCGGGCAGCCGCTCGAGGGCATGCGGATCGCGAGCCCGTTCGTGCTGCGGACGGTGACGCCGTCGGCGCGGGAGCTCGCGGGCGCCACGGTCACCAGCGTCGAGCGGCTCGGCAAGCGGATCGTGATCGGGCTCGCAGAGGATCGCTACGCGGTCATTCACCTGATGATCGCAGGGCGCCTGCGCTGGAAGAAGCGCGGCGAGAAGGTCCCGGGCAAGATCGGGCTCGCGGCGTTCGACTTTCCGAACGGCACGCTGATCTTCACCGAGGCGTCGCCGAAGAAGCGTGCATCCCTTCATTTGGTCGCCGGACGGGCGGGGCTCGCCGAGTTCGATCGCGGCGGGCTCGATGTGTTCACCGCAACGACCGCACAGTTCGCGGAGCGGCTGCGAAGCGAGCGCCACACGATCAAGCGGTCGATGACCGACCCGACACTGTTCGATGGAATCGGCAACGCGTACTCCGACGAGATCCTGCACGCCGCGAAGCTGTCGCCGTTTCGCATGACGTCCTCGATCACGGATGACGAGGTCACGGCGTTGCACCTCGCGTGTATCCGGATCCTGACCGAGTGGACGCAGCGATCGCGCGACGAGGTCGGCGACGGGTTTCCCGACAAGGTCACCGCGTTCCGCGAAGAGATGGCCGTGCACGGCAAGTACGGCAAGCCTTGCCCGGTGTGCGGAACCGCGGTGCAGCGGATCGTCTACGCCGATAACGAGGCGAACTATTGCCCGACCTGCCAGACCGAAGGCCGCCTGCTCGCCGACCGGTCGCTCTCGCGCCTCCTCAAGGAGGACTGGCCGAAGACGCTGGAGGAGCTAGAGGACCGCCGGGCGACGCGTGTAGGGAAATCGGACCCGGTGCCCCCCAAGAAGCTTGGGAAGAAATAGACCAGCCTCTGCCGCAGTGCGTTTTGGCGTGGACCGCCATGAAAAAGCTCCTCGCCGGAATCCTTCTGTCTGCCGCGCTCGCCGGCTGTGGTCCCAAGCGCGCCAACTTCGTCAAGGTCGACGATGTCGCCCTCGGCCGGGTCGTGATCTATCGCAACGGCGTCGCCTACTACGAGCGCCGCGCCACCGTCTCGGGCGGCGTTCTCACCGTCAGCGTCCCCCGCGATCGCGTCGATGACTTCCTCAAGTCGCTGACCGTGGTCGATGCGATCTCGAAGGAGACGTTGCCGGTCTCGATTCCGCGCGAGCAGGCAACGAACGGCGACTACCTCGTGATGAAGCTGCAGCTGCCGAGCAAGGCGCCGGCCGATGTCGTGCTGACCTACGTCACCGAGTCGCCCGCGTGGAAGCCGAGCTATCGCGTCGTGGTCGGCGACAAGGGCAAGGTGCTGGTCGAAGGCTGGGCGATCGTCGACAACACGAGCGGTGAGGACTGGAACGGCGTACGCGTCGGCGTCGGCTCGAGCTCGGCACTGTCGTTCAAGTACGACCTCTGGAGCGTTCGCCAGGTGCATCGCGAGACGCTCGCGTCCGAGGAGAAGTTCGCGATCGCGCCGCCGAGCGGCATCTCGCCGTACGGAGCCGGCGAGGCCACCGGTGGCGAGGTCGCGCTCGCCGAGCTCGGCGATGACGAGATCCGCCGCCCGCACGGACATCCCGAGGACAAGAGCGCCAATCGCGTCTCTCGCAAGCCGAGCAAGGAGTCCGACGAAGAGGAGTCCTTCGGGGAAGCCACCGCGAGCGTTGACAGCGACGGTGGGGGCGGCGGCGGAGGCCGCGGCAGGAAGGCATTCCGGCCTGCGAAGAAGGCAGCCCGTCCCACCACGACCGCCAGCGCGCCGGCGGCAGATCCCAGCACCGGCTACGACGCTCGGGTCTCGCAGGGCGATCAGAAGATGAAGCAGCTGACGCAGCAGCTGATCAAGTCGAACAAGACGATCGTCGTCGAGGGCTACGCCGACGCGAATCGCACCGACGCGAGTCGTCGTGCGACGGACCGCGCGAACATCGTGCGCAACCAGCTGATCGATCAGGGCGTACCGCCGGCGCGGATCAAGGTCGTGACCAAGGTCGAACCGAACTCCGCAGAGCGCGTGCGCCTCGTTGCGCAGGCGCCAACCGTCGAGGAGCAGAAACAGCAGGGCGTCGCTGGCAAGGCGATGGATCTCACCGCGCAGCCCGTGGTCGAGAGCCACTTCATGAACAAGACGCCGATGACCGTCGAGAAGGGCGCGAGCGCCATGGTCTCGATGATGCGCAAGGAGACCGACGGAGAAGTCGTCTACCTCTACGACGCCGAGAGCGAGCGCGGTAATGCGACGTTCGCGTTCCGCGCGGTGCGATTCACGAACCCGACGGACTCGACGCTCGAGACCGGGCCGGTCACGGTGTATGGCAACGAGCGCTTCATCGGCGAGGGGTTGACCGAACCGATTCCGCCCAAGGCGTCGGCCGTCGTGCCGTACGCGCTCGATCGCCAGATCGTCGTCGAGCGGAATGACGGCGAGGAGAACAAGCTGTCGAGGCTCGTCACGCTGCAGCGCGGCATCCTGACGGCCGAGGTCCAGCACATCCGGACCAAGAAGATGGCGATCACGAATCGGCTGCGCCAGCCCGCCAAGGTCTACATCCGGCACACGGTGAACAAGGGCTGGTCGCTGCTCAAGGCGCCGAACGCGTTCGAGCGCGTGGGCGACGCGCACCTGTTCGAGATCACCCTCCAGCCCGGCGAGGTCCAGAACGTCGAGATCTCCGAGGCGACGCCGATGCAGCGGACGCTCGATCTCAACGCGGACGTCACGCTCGACATGATGAAGGTCTATGTCGAGATGCCGGACGGGACGCCCGAGCTGAAGGAGCAGCTTCGCAAGCTGCTATCGATTCACAAGGGGCTCGTCGACCTCACCGAGGAGCAAGTCAGCCTGCGCCGACGCCTCGGCGACTACAAGGACCGCATGGACGACCTCCATGGACAGATCCTGACGCTGCAGGCGGTGAAGACCGGCTCGGATCTGATGAGCCACCTCAAGTCGAAGATGCGCGACATCTCCGATCGCGTGCAGAAGACGACGATCTCGCTCGTCGACCAGGAGGAGAAGATCATGCTCGCGCGCGTGCGCTTCCAGGACACACTTGCCGAGCTCACGCTGCCCGACGCGATGACCAAGCCCATCGCCAGCAAGTGATGTTAGCGTCTGCGCATGCGCTCAGTATCGTTCGTGGTCCTCGTCACTTGGTTACTGGGTGCGTGCGGTGATGACGGATCGGGTGCTGTCGATGCGCCGCCCATTCCCGTCGATATCGACAACGGATCGTGCGGCGATCAGATCCGGTTCACCGGTGAGTACGTGGACTGGGACAGCCACAACACGTTCTGTGGGATCAACAACGCGCTGATCGAGGTGGTTGGCGGCGCGATGGACAGCACCGCTCCCAACGGACGCTTCGATCTCTGTATCCCCGATGCACCCTCGACGCGGCTGACCGTGACGCAACCGAGCGCCATGTCGCAGTGCACGACCCCGCCTGGCGTCTACACGATCCCGACGATCCTGTTCGCCCAGAAGGCCGTGATCCAGAGCGGCGGGTTCTTCAGTGCTCGCGCATTCACGACGGGGCGGCAAGGCACGTTCTTCCAGATGGTCGGCATGGCGTTCGATCCGACCAAGGCGCACGTGTTCGTCCACATCGACGGTCCCGAGCGCGCCGTATCAATCGCGGAGGCGCACGGCACGACGCAGTCCGTTCGCGTCGGGGCGGTCAGCAATGACTGGACGCCCGGTGCGCAGGGCACCGAGGTGTTCTTCCCGAACGTCGACGTGGGGACTGGCACCACGATGCTGACCACGGACACGGCCGCGATCGGGACGGGTTCGATCCCTCTCGTCGCTGGCACCATCACGAACGTCAGCTTGAAGACGAACTGAGCGCTACAAGAACCGACCGTACTCGTGCGGATCGTGCGCGCAGAACAGCTTGATGTCTTCATAGCTCGTACGCAGCTGGCGTAGCGCCGCGACCGACGCACGCCGCGCCGCGGAATCCATCTGGGTCGCGCGCTCGAAGGCGGCGAAGCCGAACGGCACGCTACCGCCCTCGATCGAGCGGTGATGGAAGTACGCATCACCCGCATGAACCAGCCAGTGCGGGCCAGCGTCGACGATCACGGCGGAGTGACCACGCGTGTGGCCGTGCATCGGCAAGAGCCCGATATCGGCATCGAGCCCCCGCAGTCGGGTCACGGCGGGCAGGCCACGCCAGGTGTCCCCGCTCTCCGTGTAGACCTCCCACTTCGGGCCGTGAGCCCAATGCGCCTTCAAGTAGCGCTCGCGCTCCTTGTAGTGCGTTCGCGTCATCGCCGCCGCGTGCTCGCGGCTGTGCAGATGGACCTTTGCATTCGGGAAGTCGGGCATGCCGCCGGCATGATCGAGATCGAGATGCGTGATCACGAGGTGGCGAACGTCCGCGACGGAGTATCCGAGTGCCTGGATCTGCGCGAGCGCAGTCTCCGCAGGATCGAGCGTCGGACCGACCAGCCGCTTGAACGAGGCGCTGAGACCCGTCCGCCCGTCGATGTCGTCCATGCCGAGCCCGGTGTCGATCAGGACGAGCCCATCGCGCTCGGTCTCGACGAGCACACAGTGCGCGACCATGTGACCGCGGCCGAAGCCGACCTCGCTCCAGGTCCCCGAGCCGAGCAAGAACCCGGCGACCGGGCACATCGTCGCGCAGTTCAGGTGATGGACGGCGCGGATGGTCATGCAGCGACGGTATCGCGCCTACGGCAGGTGAACGAGCCGCACCGAGATCGTCGTCTCCGTGTCCTCGGCGGGCTGAGACAGATAGCTCACCGCCTGCAACACACCCAGCATGCCGACGAACGCAACCGCGACGGGAATCGTCCGCGGCTTGAACCACTGCCAGCGCGCCGCGAGCCAGCGCCGGAGATCACTGGCAACGAGATCGACCTGCGAGCCCGGAGCGCGGCGAACGGTGGCGACCGGCAGCTCACCTTTGTGATCGAAGAGCATGGTCTCAGTATCCCCTGTGATCGACCTCTGCGCCGGTTTCGTGATCCGCCTGCGCCGGCCGCGCGTGTACGACACAGTGCGCCGTCTCCCGAGAGCAGGCCGCTGACCGGGTAACCAGCCGGGACCGATCACGTCGGCACGATCGAGTCAGGTGCCGCCTGACCGCGCTCCATGAAGGTCCCGTTCTGCTGATAGCGCCGGCGCTGCAGCTTGTTGAGTGACACGCGCGCTTTCCACCCGAGGTAGGCGCGCGCGAACGTCAGCATGTTCGAACGGTCGAGATAGGGGTTCTTGACGGCCGGGGCGACCGCAACGATCGCGAGCACCTGCTCGGCCACCGACACGGGGCAGCCTTCGAGACGCACGACCTCACCGGCGAGCTTCTGCTTCGCGGCGGCGAGCTTCGCGAAGATGTCCTGGCCACGAATGGTGTGCGGGTCGAGCGTGTTGCGCTCCTTGTAGATATTCTTGATCTCGATCGGCTTGTCGTTGATCGAGCCCTTCCAGGCGGCGCAGTCGCCGATGAAGATCACCTTCTCGCCGGGCTTCGCATCGATCGGGCCGGCGTAGTTGCCGAACACGACGTGCATGCGGGGCAGCTTCTTGTCGGTGTCCTTGTCGAACACGCGCAGGATCTCGATCGCTTCCTCGATCGCACCGGGGCATCCGCCCCAGCAGTAATCGCTTGCCTCCATCTCGGGCGGCGGTCCTGCATAGGCAGTGATGTTGGTCCCCTCGAAGTACTTCTCGACGCGGATCAGGCCGACCTTGAACCCCTTCGCGCGCGCCTGCGCCTCCTCGAGCGTGACGTCGCCGGTGATCGTGATCTTCGAGAGGTCGGTGCTGCCGAAGCCGTGCTCCGCCGCGAGCCGGATGTGATCGACGGTGTTCGGATCGACGCCAATGATGTTGCAGCACACCGCGTCGGACGCGACCTGGCTGTTGCCCATGATGATCAAGCCGAGCGGGAAGGGCGTCGGCGTCAGCATGCGACCCTCGCCCGCGGTGATCGCATCGATCGCGATGAACGACGGCTGGATGATGTGCTGGAGATCCGCGATCTTCTCGTTGAGCTTGTGATCGTGATCGATCAGGCGATGCCGATCGTCCTGGATACCGATGTACGCCTTGAGCGAGAACGTGACCGTCGTCCACGGGTGCGCCTTGAACTTGGGGCAATTGACGAAGAAGTCGGCGCGCGCCACCGGCTCGGGCGTGAACAGGTAGTCGCGCAGCCGTGCCGGATGCGACAACGGAATCTCGACCTGCTGCTCCTCCTCGAAGCAGTAGCGCTTGATGTCGACCTTCTTCAGCATCGCATCCCAGCCGGACTCGCGGAACGCAACGCGCGTGGGCACCGTGATGCCGCAGCGCTCGCCCGCGGCAAGCTCCGTCATGGCCGACCCGCCGACGTCGCGCAGCGCGCGCAGCACACCTTCGCCGAACTCCGGGCGCGTGTATGCGTAGGGGAACAGCGGGCCTGCCGCGACCAGGTTCGGCTTGACGAGTGTCCGGCCGAACGGGCGCAGCCCGAGCTCTTCGAGGCCCTCGCGGATGATCGTCCGGATCCGCTCCGGGTCGTAATCCCGACAGCTGCGGATGATCACCTTCGGCTCGAACGGGATCTTCATGTCCCGAGCATAGCGCGGCGCGCGCTACTGAGGGGGCGCCGCGGGAGGCGGCGCCGCCGCCGGTGGAGCTGCGGCGCGGTTGCGGCC
>JACCQV010000476.1 GCA_013813945.1 Deltaproteobacteria bacterium
GCCAGCGACCGAGCGCCGTCCCGAGCTGCCTGGCGTTCATGGGCGCGAAAGTACCTCTGACTTGCGCCGCGCGAAAAGCCCAGCGACAGTGGGATCGTGTCGGACGTCACCGCGCGGGCCGCGGAGCTGGTGCGCCTCCATCAGGAGGTCCCCGTGCGCCGCTATCGCAGCCTGGTGGGCCACTGGATGGCCCGCTGGTTCCGGCCGCCCCGCCCGGCGCAGCACGGACCGGTCCCGCGGATCGGTCCGCGCGACCTGTCGCTGACGTTCGGAGGCCACGCGAGCGTGATCGCGCGCTATCACGACCTGGCGATCGCGTTCGATCCGATGCTCGGGCGCTGGGTCGGCGGCGTACGCCGCGCCGTCGAGCCGGGCCTCGCACCCGGCGACTTCTCGGACGTCGGCCTGATCCTGATCTCGCACCGCCACGCCGACCACCTTCATGTGAAGACGCTGAAGAAGCTGCCGCGGACCGCGACCGTGGTCGTCCCGGCGGGCGCGGCCTCGGCGCTGTCGGACCTCGGGTTTGCACGCGTGATCGAGCTGCAGCCGGGCGCCGACTTCGAGCTGCGGTGTGTCCAGGTGATCGCGGCCCCCGCCTCGCACGGGGATCACGATCTCGCACGTGGCCTGTCGTTCGTCGTGCGCGGACCCGGCCCCAGCGTGTATCTGTGCGGCGATAGCGGTTACTTCTCGGGGTTTGCAGACATCGGAGCCCGGTTCGCACCGGATATCGCCGTGCTGCCGATCGGCGGCTTCTTGCCGACCTCGTTCCGGTCCCGGCACATGTCACCGCTCGATGCGCTGTACGCGTTCGAAGATCTCCGGTCGCGCCTGCTCGTCCCGATTCATCACGGCGCCTTCGCACTCTCGTACGAGCAGCTCGACGAGCCGGCGCGGTGGCTCGTCGATCTGGCCAAGCAGCGCGGCGTGCGCGAGCACGTCATGCTCATGGGCGCAGGCCAGAGCGAGCGATTCGTCGAAGAGGCGTGCTAAGACGCGGGCGTGTCAGCGCCTGACGTCTCGATCGTGATCCCGGTCTACAACGAGGAAGGAATCCTCCGCGAGGCCGTGACCGAGCTGCTCGACGCTCTGAGGCCGGGCCTGACGTACGAGGTGATCATCGCCGAGAACGGCTCGAAAGACCGCACGGCAGAGCTCGCCGCGCACATCGCGTCCGAGCGTCCCGACGTCCGGACGTTTTCCCTCGGTGAGGCGAACTACGGGAAGGCGCTCCGCCGCGGCATCCTCGAGGCGCGGGGCACGTGGGTGATCTGCGAGGAGATCGATCTGTGCGACGTCGACTTTCACCACCGCGCGCTCGAGCTGCTGCGCCACGCCGATGCCGACATGGTTGTCGGCAGCAAGGCGATGAAGGGCGCGAGCGACGAGCGGCCGATGTTCCGGCGCGCCGCGACCCGCGTGATCAACACGATGCTGTGGGCGGCGCTCGATTTTCGCGGCACCGACACGCACGGCCTCAAGGCCTTCCATCGCGAGACGTTGCTGCCTGTCGTCGAAGCGTGCGTGATCGATCGAGATCTCTTCTCGAGTGAGCTGGTCATTCGCGCGGGCCGCACGGGCCTCCACGTCATCGAGATTCCGATCCGCCTTCACGAGAAGCGTCCACCCGCGATCAACCTTGTGAAGCGCGTGCCCAACGTGCTGCGCGGGATCGCGAAGATGACGTACGTGATCCGGTTCGGCGGCAAACCGTGACCCGGCCGCTCTGCGCGATCTCGATCGATCTAGACGCCATCGCCTGCTACTACCGGATCTACGGGCTCGGCACCCCACCTCCTGGCCTCGAGCACGTGATCCTCGAGCGAGCGCTACCCCGCGCCGCGAATCTGTTCGCGAGCCGCGGCATCCACGTCACGTGGTTCGTCGTCGGGCGAGATGCCGACGCGGAGGCGAGGCTCCCCGACACCGCCGCGCGCGCTGCGAACGCGGAGCGCCTCAAGACACTCGCGAAGCACGGCGACGAGCTCGGCAATCATTCGTACTCGCATTTCTATGATCTCGCGCGGCTCGCACCTGACGTCGTGGACGCGGAGATCGGGGGCTGTGATCGGGTCCTGCGATCGATCACGAACAACCAGGGCGTGCGTGGCTTCCGCGCGCCGGGCTACGACGTCTCTCCCGCGATGCTCGATGCGCTCGCGCGCCGCGGCTATCGCTACGACTCGTCGATCTTTCCAGCGCCGGGCTACTACGCCGTGAAGGCCGCGGTGATGGGGGCGCTCGCGTTGATCCGCCGGCCGAGCGGCGCCGTCATGACGAACCCGCGCGCGTTGATTGCACCGCCGGATCCCTATCGTCCGTCGATGACCGCACCCTGGCGTCGAGGCCAAGCGCCACTCGTCGAGCTGCCGGTCGCGGTGACGCCGTGGGCGCGCGTGCCCGCGATTGGCAACTGGCTCATCCTCGCGCCGGCGGCGCTCCGCAAGCGGCTCGTCGCGCAGATGGCGCGCCGTCGGTTCTTCAACTTCGAGCTCCACGGCCTCGACTTCGCGGACGCCGAGAAGGATGGGATCCCGGGCGAGCTGGTCTCGCGCCAGGCCGATCTGCGCGTCTCGATCGCGGACAAGCTCGCGCGGCTCGAGCGCATCCTCGACGATCTCGCCGAGCACTGGGATCTCGTGACGCTCGGCCAGGTCGCCGCTGACGTCCAGCTCACCGAGTGATCAGCGGCGGCGCGTGACGGCGTTGCGGGCGAGCTCGTCGACACGCTCGTTGAGCACCACGCCGGCATGCGCCGCGACCTTGACGAACTTCAGGCTGGCAAACTGCTTGGTCAGCGCGCGCAGCTTGGTCACGAGCTCGGTATTCGCCTTCGCCTTCCAGTTCTGCGTGAGCAGGCCGATCGAGTACGCCGAGTCCGAGTAGACAACCACCGGGCGCGTCTTGTCGGGGACCTCCTCGAGGCCCCGGAAGATCGCCATCAGCTCGGCGATGTTGTTGGTGCCCTCGCCGAGGTACTCGGACAGCTCGCGATGCTTGCCGTCCTCGATGATGACGACGCCGAGCCCGGCAGGACCGGGGTTGCCCGTGCATGCGCCGTCAGTCCAGACGTGGATCGCGTTCGCGGGAGTCGCCGGCAGCGCGCCGGGCCTCGCCTTGGCGTCGGTCTTGGCGTCGGTCTTGGCATCGGCC
>JACCQV010000483.1 GCA_013813945.1 Deltaproteobacteria bacterium
CTGAGGCCGTTCGCGCTCGCCATCGACGGGCAGCGTTTCGACCACCACGAGCTTTCCCGAGATCTCAAGGTCGGAGGCCTCCGGGCGGGCCTCGTGGCGTCGGGATCGCTGATGGTGGGACTCAAGATCCTCGCCGCGCAGGCCGATGGTGAACTCCCGAGCTTCCTGGCAGATCCGGTCGCCCAGGGATTGATCACATTCGCCCTCGGCGAAGACCACGCCGTGGTTGCCAGGTAGCTGGTTTCTAGCGGATCCTCGAGACCGGGGTGTCGAGCGTCACTCCGGCCAGACGCGGTTGGCAGCGGCCCGCTCCTTGCTCAGTACCGCCGTATCCGACAGCCATCGGACTTGCCTCGGAGGAACGTCATGCGGAATCAAGCACTCACCAGCCGCCCCGGTCTACTGACCATGACAACCCTGTCTTGCCTGGCTACGACAGTAGCCTGCGGCAGCGGGGCAGCTCCCGAGCTATCCGGCCTGACGGACCAGGTCGCCCAGGTGGGTACCGAGCTCAAGATCGACCTGCTCGGGACCGACCCGGACGGGGACCAGCTCCAGTACAGCTTCCGCGCCCCGGCCCTCGCGGAGGTCGCAGGCCGCGCAGCCATCACCGTCTCTCCGAGCGGCTCCGGCGTCTTCCGCTGGACTCCGCTTGCCTCCGACGTCGGCGAGCACGCGTTCGACTTCGTCGTCTCCGATGGAGACAACGACACCACGGTGACGATCAACATCGACGTCAAGAGCGCCATCGGCTCGGCGACCGCGCCGATCTTCCGTCAGCCGCTCGGTACCGGCACCACGATCAACCTCACGACGAAGAAGTGCGTCGACCTCAACGTCGTGATCGAGGATCAGGACTCGGCCGAGGTCACGCTCGCCCTCGAAGAGCCCAAGCTCGACAACATGCGCCTCACCCAGGAGGACGGGCTCACCGCCAAGTTCAACTGGTGCCCGACCAAGGAGCAGGAGGCGGAGAACCGCTACACCGTCAGCATCTCGGCCGATGACGGCTCGAACCCCAAGACGATCAAGAACTACCTGATTGTCCTTCGCGGCGGCACCGGAACGACCAACTGCCCCGGCACGGCGCCGGTCATCGTGCACACCGCGTCGAACGAGAGCACGATCGTCGACCTCACGATCGACGCGCAGGTCACGGATGACCAGGGCCTCAAGGAGGCTCCGCTGTTCTACTACTCGCTGACCAATCCCGGTGCGGTGCCGAACCTCGGCCCCGGCGGGATGACCCAGCTCTCGACGCTCAAGATCAGCGGCACGACCACCAACGGCACCTACGCCGCGGACGTGCCGAACCCGGTCGCCAGCATGCCGGCGGGGACGGTCAAGACGCTCTGGTACGTGTTCGTCGCGGACGACGATGACGACGAGACTGGCAACTGCGATCACTCGACGCAGTCGCAGGTCTACACGATGACGGTCACCTCGACCGGCTCGGCGAACCTCGGCATCTGCGCCGCCTGCACGTCGGACTCGCAGTGCGGCACCGGTGACCTCTGCGCCTACGTCGGCTCGCTCGGCGCGAGCTACTGTCTCCAGGCGTGCGGCTCCGGCTGCCCGACCGGATACACCTGCTCCGCGGAGAACATCTGGTCGGTCAGCAACGCGCAGGCGAAGCAGTGCGTTCCCACGAACGGCTCGTGCACGATGCCGACGGCGATGTGCGCCGACGATATGAACGAGGATGACGACAACCAGACGATGGCAGCCGCGAACGCGGTCGTCGACGGCCCGATGGTAGCCGGCACCTACGATGGCGTCAGCTGCCCCAAGCCGGTGCAACCGAGCTACGGCTCGAAGGCCGACGACGACTGGCGCAAGCTCGTCATCACCGCGGACACGCGGGTCGACATGTGGCTCTACGGCAACGGCGAGAGCGATCTCGACCTCCAGATCTACTCGTCCAATGGAACGCTGGTCTCGAAGTCGACCACGCTCACGGCCGACGAGAACATCGTCAAGTGCCTCCGCCCGGCGACCTACTACGTCAAGGTCAACGGCTTCACCAACGCACGCAGCGAGTACTTGCTCGACTACATCGCGACGCCGGAGACCTGCAACACGACGTGCACCGACGACAGCCGCGAGGACGACAACACGTACAGCCAGGCCCGGATCACCACGGTCCCGACCTTCACCTCGACCGGCAACGTGATCTGCCCGAACAACGACGACTACTACAAGGTCGAGCTCACCGCCGGCAAGGTGCTGACGATGGACCTGACGTTCGCGCAGTCGAACTCGACGCAGGATCTCGACATCCACCTCTATCAGGGCTTCACCGACCTGTGGCCGTGCAGCTACGACGACCCGTCGATGTGCTCGGCTGCTCGTGGTCAGGGCGCGGTCTCCAACGAGCACGCGGTCTTCACGGCGACGACCGCAGGTACGTACTACGTGGTTGTCCGCGGCTATAACGGCTCGACGAACAGCTACGGCATCAGCCTCCGGGTGCAGTGATGCGAGTACCCGCTGCCGTTCTTGCCGGGACGCTGCTGGCTGGTGGCTGCGGGACAGCGCTTGGCCCCGACCCGGGCCTCGAGGATCTCGCCGTCACCAAGGTTGCTCCCTCCACGATCATCCCGGGCAGCAAGGTCGTCGTGAAGGGCGTGTCCTTCGTCGACCAGCAATGGGGAGCGGCGACGCTGCGCCTGAAGGGGCAGGCCGGTGGTCGCAGCGTCGACCTGCGCTGGCCCGCGGCGTTCGTCGACTTCGGCACGCTCAACGTCGCGATCGATGGCAGCAAGATCGACGAGATCGGTGGCGACGTCGACTTCGCGGGCTCCGCGACGGTCGAGATCCTCGCCACGTCCGACGACAACACGTACGAGAGCGATGCGCTCCCCATCGATCTGTCGTTTCGCGAGACGCTGACGCCGATGCCGTTCGACGTCCAGGGTTCGGGCGTCATCTTCGTCAATGATCAGATCGAGATCGCGGGCGACGGGTTCCTCCTCGGCGGCGATGAGGGTACGACCATTGCGCGGGTCACCGGCTGCTTCACGCCCGACGCCACCACGACCTGCCGGCCAATCACGGCGCGCGACATTCCGATGACACCGACGGATCCACTCGCGCGTGACAAGGCGACGTTCCCGTTCTCGCCGACGATCGCCGGGATCAAGCCCGGGACCTTCACCGGCAAGGTCACGGTGATCAACCAGCAGACCGCATCGGCTCCGATCTCCGCGGAGCCCGCGAACGTCGAGTACGACATGGTGTCCTCGCAGATCTTCACGGTCTGCATTGGAACCCCGTGCGCGCCAGATATCCGCGCCAGCCTCGGTCAATACGTGTTCGTGCAGGGCGGTGGCTTCGTCGGCGGTGAGGCCGGAGCGCTGACCGAGCTCGAGATGAGCGGCACGTTCAACCGTACCGGCATGCAGCCGGCCCCGGTGTTGATGACGCTGATCCCCGAGTTCGTGGAAGGTCGCCTCGTCCGCTACGTGCTCAACACCGACGACGAGCTCGGGCAGACGCTCGACCTGCGCCAGGACACGGGTCAGTTCACCGGCACCATCACGCCGATCGTCTCGTTTGGAGCCGACCGCGTGCGTGGAGCATCCAAGTCGGTCTCGCTCACGATCGCCCCGGTCAAGCAGGTCGTGTACCTCGACTTCCGTCCGTCGTACGTCGAGGGTCTACGCGACTTCGGCCTGCGCGCCGTCGATAACCGGATCCGCGCGCGGATCGTCGAGGTCTGCCGCCAGGCCTTCGCGGGTATCAACATCGAGTTCCGCGCCGAGCCACCGACCGACTTCGCGCTCTACGAGCACGTCGAGCTCACCGGCGTCGACCCCAACAACATGGGTCTGTTCGGCTACGACAACTCGCCCGGCAAGGACAACGGCAACCTCCGGCTCTACGACCGGCTCGGTGGCGTCAATGCGCTGACCCAGCAGGACGGCTATCCCGGCTATGGCGGCGTGTTCCTGCGCTCGCTGATGGGCTTCTCCAAGCACCCGGGCACCTTCACCAAATCGGTCCCTGGCGCGGATCCAGTGTTCGACAAGATCTTCGACCCGTTCCGTGCCGACCTCGACAACCAGCCGATCACGTCGGTCGACCTTGGTAGCAGCGTGAAGATGCTGAGCGACGGCAGCTCGTGCCCCGCGACCGACCGGGCGTCGCAGATCAGCTGCGCGATCTTCGTGCTCGGAAACCTCGTCGGCGGAACGCTCGCGCACGAGATCGGACATTCCCTCGGCCTCGCGAACCCGTTCTCCGAAGGCTTCCACAACGCCGGCGACGGCGTGAAGCGCCTCATGGATTCTGGTGGTGACCGGCCGTTCCTCGAGCGCGCGATGCTCGAGGGCCAGGGTCCGGGCGTGTTCTGCGACGACGAGTACCAGTACCTGCGGATGATCCTGCCCTCGATGGATCCCGATCCAGTCCCCGAGCGCCCGGGCTGCTTCTAGGCATATGCTGTCCCCCGCATGGCGCGCGGAACCCGATCCAAGTCGAAGCAACGCTCGCGCAGTCCGATCCCACGGGCAGTCGTCCTGCCTGCGGGCGTGGTCGCGGCACCCGGCGCGGACGCCCGGCGCTGGATCTACGGTGGGCTCGATCTCGCGTTCGCGATCCTGCAGGCGATCCTGATCTGGAAGGTCGTCCCGAACCGGTTGCCCTCGGCCTCGTTCCACCTCTGGACCTTGCCGGTGCTGACGTTCGTGATGGGCATCGGGACGCTCCTCGGCGGACCGTCGGGCTGGCGCGTCGCCGTGATCGCGGGCTCCGCTGCACTGCTGTCCACGGTGCTCCTGATCTTGCGCATCGTGGTCTCCGCAGCCTTTCTGTCGGGCGTCTACGGTGCATTCGGTCAGGCCGCGGCGATGACGGCACTGATGTCCGTCGCGCTCGTCATCGAGCTCGTTGCGCTCCTGCCGATCGTCCAGATCAAGTACCTGATGACGCGGGCAGGGCGGCGTAACTACTCCGTGCCCGCGCGATGACACCCAAGCGCCGCCGGCTGCTCGCACTCGTTCTCGTCTGGACGCTGCCCAGCGTGCTGTTCTTGACGACGACCGCGGTCGTCTATGCGCTCTATCGAATCGAGCCGCCCGTTCGGCTCGGCGATGCCGACCGCACGGCCGTGATCGCATCGCTGCGGGCGGCCGTTGATGACCTTCCTGCGATTCCATGCACGGTGCCCGCGCCCCTCGACGAGACGCTCGTCGCGACGGTGTGGTCGAAGGGTCGCGCGGTCGTGCGGATCGACGGGCATGGCAAGAACCTCGGTAGCGCCACGGATGACGCGAGCATCAAGTTGCGGACGTCGGCCGTCGTTCGAGCATTGTCGTCCGCCGATCGCGAGAGCGCGCGGATCCAGGTCGACGTGATCACAGGGACCGCGCCGCTCGGTGGCGTCGAGCCGTACGCGGTCCCGGGGATCGCCGAGATGCTCGCCATCAACCCGGGCGTCGAAGGGATCGGTACCGACGTGACGGGGACCCGCACCGTCATCCTCCCGAACGAGCTGGTAGCAGCACGCGTGCTCGCGGCAAAGCGGCCGAGTAACTCGATGCCCGACTTCGCGATGGGCATCGACATGAAGCGGATCACGGCGATGCTGATGACGCGCGCGAAGATCGGTATCGTTCGGCGCAGCCAGCTATTCCGGTTCCGCACCGATACGTTTGTCGAGCAGCCACTCGCGCATCGCGCGTTCGCTCCGGTGCAGCTGTATCGCGGCATCCCGGTCCCGCCGCCGCTGTCGGCCAGAACGTTGCGTGACGCCGCGCTTGCCGGCGGGCGGTTCCTCGTCTCTCACCTGGCACCCAACGGGCGCTACATCTACGAGCACGAGCTGTCGACGGGACAGCAGACCGATCCGATGCGGCAGGGTGCGTACAGCATGCCGCGCCATGCCGGGACAACCTACTTCCTCGCCGAGCTCTACCGGATCACGAAGGAGGAGTGGCTGCGCGAGCCGATCGAGCGAGCGTTCAAGCATCTCGCCGAGTTACTCAAGACTGGCAAGTGCGGGAGCACGCTGCCCGATGGCACGGAGATCGACTGCGTGCTCGACCGCACGGAGAAGATCGCGCACCTCGGGTCGACGGCACTCACGGTGGTCGCGCTCGCCGAGTACCAGCGCGCCACCGGCGACACCACCTACCTGCCCATGGCGCAGAAGTTCACGGCGTGGATCCTGTGGATGCAGCGTGCCGACGGATCCTTCCGTCACCTCTACGATCCGGTCACTCGCAAGGCCAGCGAGGACGAGCTCCTCTACTACTCGGGCGAGGCTGCGCTCGCGCTGGCGCGCATGCACGTGATCACGGGCGATGCCCGCTACGCGACGGCTGCGGAGAAGGCGCTCGACTGGCTCGTCCACTGGTACGACTTCTTCATGGGCGGGTTCTTCTACGGCGAGGAGCACTGGACGTGCATCGCCGCGGAGGCCGCCTGGCCCGCCAGCAAGAACCCCGAATACAAGGACTTCTGCCACGGCTACGGTAGGTTCCTGCGCGAACAGCAGCCCGCAGTAGGAGAGCACCCGGATCAGGACGACTACGCGGGCGCGTATAACTTCACGTCGTTCGTTCCCCCGTACAACACCCCGGCAGGCTCGCGCACCGAGGCGATGATCTCGTCGTACCTGCTCGGCCGCCACCACGGCGCCCCGGACGCCCGGGTCCGCGACCAGATCCGCGCGGCGCTCCAGTACGCCCTGGGCCAGCAGATCCGGACCGAGAGTGACTTCAACGTCGTCGGTGACGGACTCGGTGGGATGCCCGGCAGCCCGATCGACCGGAACGTCCGGATCGACTTCGTCCAGCATGTCTGCTCGGCGATGATCCGCGCATCGGAATGGATCGATGGGCCCTAGCGGGCCTGCTATGATGTGACGCGGTGGCCGAGGACAAGCGGACCAGAATGGGGACCGGACCCCAGCTCTCGCAGCATGGGACTGGCACGCCAGTCCCTGCCGCCGGAACACCCGCGCCGATCGTACCGAGTGCGAGCGGTCATGCGACGTCCTATCTGCCTCCCTCGGTCGATCCTCTGATCGGCCAGACGCTCGTCGGTCGCTACGTGATCCAGAAGAAGCTCGGCGAAGGCGGCATGGGTGCCGTCTACCTCGCGACCCACAACCTGCTCGACAAGCAGGTCGCGCTCAAGATCCTGCACACCGAGTTCTCGCGCAAGCCGGATCTCGTCGAGCGGTTCATGCAGGAGGCGAAGTCCGCCTCGCGGATTCGGCACGAGAACGTCATCGACATCAGCGATTTCGGAACGACGCCCGAGGGCCTCGTGTTCTTCGCGATGGAGCTCCTCAAGGGGCACGATCTCCACGAGGAGGTCGCTCGTGCGCGGCTCGCCGGCGAGCTGCTGCCGTGGGCGCGCAGCAAGAAGATCTTCCTCCAGATCTGCAGCGCGCTGGTTGCCGCGCATGCGCACGGTATCGTCCACCGCGATCTCAAGCCCGAGAACGTCTACCTGATCGACTTCCTCGGCGAGCCCGACTTCGTGAAGCTCCTCGACTTCGGCATCGCGAAGCTCACCGAGGTCGACGAGGGCGGCCGCAAGCTGACGAAGACCGGGATGCTGTTCGGCACGCCCGAGTACATGTCCCCCGAGCAGGCGCGCGGCGAGAACGTCGATCACCGCGTCGACGTCTACGCGATGGGCTGCATCCTGTTCCAGCTCGTCACGGGCAAGGTTCCGTTCGAGGCCGACAACTTCATGGGCGTGCTCAGCATGCACCTGACCGAGCCGCCTCCATCGATCCCCGTCGACGTCTTCGATCGAATCGGAGCTCCGCGTGAGCTCGCCGGCGTGATCGACCGGGCCTTGCTCAAGGATCGCAACCAGCGGTGGAACACGATCCTCGACCTCGCAAATGCGGTTCGCATGATCTCGGGCGATTCGATCTCGTCCGGGCTCACGGGTCACGCGATGCCCGCGCAGTCCCGCGTCACCGCGCCCGCGACCACGACGTCATCGCGCCAGCGGACGCAGTGGACCGGCAACGTCGGCCACGTGCCGGATGAGGACGATGCACCGGGCAAGGGCAAGTCGAAGTTGCCGCTGATCCTCCTGGGTGTGGTTCTCGCGGCGGGCGCGGTAACTGCCGCCGTGTTCGCGATCAATGGACGAAGCTCGAGCGGCACCACCGGCTCCGCGGATGGCAGCGGCTCCGCAGGCAGCGCCGCGCTCGTCGCGGGCAGTGGTTCGCAGGTTCCGGCCGGGAAGGAACCCGACACCATCGTCGCGCCGCCGCCCGAGCTCCCGCCGCTCCCCGCGCAGGTGAAGGTCACGCTGCAGACGAAGCCCAAGGGTGCCAAGGTCACGGAGCTGTCACCGACGGGCGAAGCGCTGCGCACCTATCCGGGGAGGACCCCGCTCTCGATGATGATTCCCGGTTCTCGCAACCGGCAATCGTTTCAGATTCACCTGAGCGGCTACCGCGACGTCATCCTCGATGTCATCCCGGACCACGACTTCGAGTACCCGGTCATCCTGGAAAAGGGGCAGGCGGGTGCGGCCCCCACGCGGCAGACCGTTCCCACGGGGCCTGTCGTCACGCCCGGTACCGGATCCGGTAGCGCGAAGTCCGTACCGAATGCGGGCAGCGCGAGCACGCCGCCGGAGGTGATCAAGCCGCCCGAGGTGATCAAACCGCCCGAGGTGATCACGCCTCCCGATGCCGGCACCGTGACCAAGCCTCCGCCGCCCGTCGCCGATTGTCCTGATCCGCCGTGCGAGGAGCTCAAGCCGTTCAACGCCGGCTCGGGCGGATGACGGCCGCGGCGCGTACCGGTCGCGCCATCGTCAGCTCCGGTCCGCAGCCGATCGAGATCGCGTACGACGTGTTCGGTGATCGTGGCCGTCCACTCGTCCTGATCATGGGCATCGGTGCCCAGCGCCTGTTCTGGGATCAGGGCCTGTGCGAGCTGTTCGTCGACGCCGGCTTTCACGTCGTGCGCTTCGATCACCGCGACATCGGCGAGTCGACACGCCTCGACGCTCCGGTACCCAGGCCGGTCTCGACGATGGTCCGCCGCTTTCTCGGTGCGCCCGTCACCGCTCCGTACACGCTCTCCGACATGGCGAGCGACGTCGCCGGGCTGATCGAACAGCTCGGCTTCGGGTCCGCGCACGTCGTCGGCGCATCGCTGGGCGGCATGGTCGGCCAGCACCTCGCGATCGAGCACTCCGATCGCGTGCGCTCGCTGACCTCGATCATGTCCACGCCCGGTGGCCGCCGCTACCTCCCCGAGCCGCACGCGCTGCGTGCCCTGTTCATGCCGCGCCCGACGAACGCGGTCGAAGCCGGCCTCTCGGTCGAGCGTCTGTTCTCCACGATCGGCAGCCCGGCATGGCCGGTCGATGGCCCGCGCCTCCGCGCGATCGGCGAGGCCGCACATGCGCGCGGCCAATCTCCGCGCGGCTACCTACGGCACTTCGCGGCCGTCCTCGCCACCCCCGATCGCCGCCCGAAGCTGCGCGAGCTCAACGTTCCGACCCTCGTGATCCACGGCAGCCGCGATCCACTGTTCCCGCTGCGCGCCGCGCGCGACATGGTGCGGATGATGCCCGATGCCACGCTGCTCCCGATCGCGGGCATGGGTCATGACTTACCCGAGCCGCTGTGGCCGACGATCGTTGCCGCGATCGCGCGCCACGCCGAGCGCGCCGATGCGCGTGCTACGGTCTGAACGATCGGCTCCCTAGCCCAATTGGTCGAGGCGAGGGTCTTAAAAATCCTTCAGTGTCGGTTCGAATCCGACGGGAGCCACCCGCCTTCTTCACTCTCGAGCTCGGTTACGCCGGCTCTGCTTGTTCAGGCCGCGATGCGTGGGTTGCAGCGCATGGCAGTTTGGACACAGCACGCGCAGGTTCTCAATCCGGTTGTCTGCCTTGTCGCCATTGACGTGATCTAGCTCCAGCGGAAGACGGCCGTCGGGAGCGCACTGTGCCCACCCGCAGAGCTCGCACGAGCGACGCTTGAGCCCCTCGCGAAAGAGGCGCTGCTTCAGCAGATGACTCGACGTCGGTCGGTTTGCGACGAGTACTTCGTCAAGATCGCGCGCCGGACGCGGAATGAACTGGCCGCCCTTGTTCCAGCCTTGACCGGTGAAGTGCGCGGTGCCGAGCTGCAGTTCACGCACGCGTCGCTTCACGGCATCATAGTTGCCGCCGGCAGGGATCAATCCGAGCAGTCGAATCGTCCCTGCGTAGCTCGAGGATGCCGACACTGCGCCGCGGAGCTGATCGTCGGTCCATCGAGTGGTTCGGACATCAGGAGACCCGCGCTTTCGCGGGAAGTGCGATGTGTCGAGTCCGAGGTTGCGCGCATCTCGGCGAACTTTCTCGTGGCGGCCCTCGCCAGGCTCGAGTCCGAAGCATGCGAGTACTTCGATCCAGCTCTTCGAGGAGGCGACTGCCTCGAGCAACGATCGGTCAGTCCAAGGCATTCGGCGCCGGCCCGAATGATCGAAGTGGCTCGTGTCGAGCTCGAGGTCTGTGACCCGCAGTCTCACGGTCCAGTGACAGCCCCCCCGACCACTCAGCCCGAGCTTGCGCAGGACCATGAAGTAGGTCGTGGACGAAGCGACGGCTTCGCGCAGCTGGTCATCGGTCCACGTCCGCTTCCTCGCCACGCAGCAGTTCTACGGTTCGCATCTGACAATCGTGGACTGATGGTGTCCGCCTGCCGGACACTCGCTCGAGCGGCGATCAGCGCGTGTGGACGACGTGCGCGAGCAGCTCGCTGGCGAGGTAGTGCGAGCCCTTCGCGGGCCAGCGCTTGCCGTGGCGAATGAACGTGTTGACGATCCGATCCTCGGCATCGCGGCGCATTCGCCGGCGAGCCGGGTCGACGAAGCCCCGGCGGATCACGCCGCCACCGACGTAGATCAGCTCGGTGACGCCGCGCGGATCGCGCGCGATCACGATCGCGACCAGGTCGGCCTCGGCGTCACTGTTCGCATGATCGAAGACGAGGAGGTCGCCCGGTGCCGCGGGCTCGGTCGGCGCCGCGAGCACGTTGCGCTGCGTGGCCCACGCGATGACGTCTTCTCCCGTGCGAGCCTCGACCGCGACGCCGAGCTCGCGCGACCAGGCGAGCGCGGCGGTGATCGGATCGCGCTTGTCCCGGCGCCCCACGAGAGCGCGTAGATCGGTGGGCGTGCGCAGCGCAGCTACGAGCGCGTCGGAGGGTAGGCGGTGGGGTGCAGGGAGCGCAGCGCGCGCGGGCTGCTGCGCGGCGGGGGCAGTCGAAACCTGATCTGCGGCAGACGCGGAGGCCTCGCGGATCGGTGGTGCGGAGACGACGCGGATCGGGTTGGCGCGATGCGGATCGCGCGCACGGTTCGCGAGCTCGTGCCGGACCGGTGGCGGAGCACCGGGGAGGGGAGCCGGAGGCAGGTCCGCGGCTGCGAGCATCGGCGACGAGAACCGGTGCGGCCGATCG
>JACCQV010000492.1 GCA_013813945.1 Deltaproteobacteria bacterium
CGTAAATCCTGATGGACATGCGTGGAGCACCTGTACGATCACGTCGATGTCACTGCTCACGGTTGGTAGCAACGCGCCTGACTTCGACGTTGCCGCACACGATGGCACTCGCGTCCGCTTGCGCGAGCTCGCAGGGAGCTACGTGCTGCTCTGGTTCTATCCAGAAGCCGACACCCCTGGTTGAACGGTCGAGGGCAACGGATTCCGTGATCGAATCCGCGAGTTTGAGTCCAGCAATGTCGTCGTGCTCGGCGCGAGCTACGACACCATCGCCGCGAACCGTGCGTTCGCCGAGAAGTTTCAGTGGCCGTTCAAGTTGCTGTGCGATGTCGACCACGCGGTGGGAGAGGCGTACGGCGTCGACGATCCAGCGGACCCCGGATATCCGCGCCGCGCCTCGTATCTGATCGGTCCCGATCAGCGAATCGTGAACGTCTACGACGTCACCGACGCGGCGACTCATGCGACGGACGTTCTCGCGGACCTCCCGCCTCGACCATGAGAATCATCCGCGAGCTTCCCGGCGGGTCTTCGTGACTGTTGCGGCGCATACTCGCGCCATGACCGACATCAAGACACCGACGTGGGCGGACGTTCGCAAGATCGCTGATGACCTCAAGGAGAAGATGCACAGCGCCAGCGAGGCGGCGAAGGACCGCTGGGCCAAGCTGCAGCCCTCCCTTCACGAGGCACAGGAAGAAGTCTCGAAGGGCGGCGCCGTGGTCGCGACGAAGCTCGTCCACATCCTCGGATCGCTGAAGGAGATCGGGAAAGATGTCGCGCACAAGCTCGACCTGATCACGCACGAGCCGGGCACCAAGGGCGAGCCGGTGCTGAAGAGCGTGCCGCCGGCCGACGGAGCTCCGCCGACCCCGACCGAGCCCCCGACGAAGAGCTGATCAGCGAGACGATCCAGACCGCCACGTCCACGCCAGTCGCAGGCACGACGAGCTCGATCACGCTCGCCGACCTCGCGATCTGCCAGGTCGGCGACCGCGACACGTTCGAGATGACCGTCGTCACTCCGAATTACGACCTCGAGGTGGTCGTCACCTACAGCGGAGGCTCATCGCTGGCCGTGTCGATCCTGGGGCCCGGCGGCGCGGTGCTGAGCAACGGAACCCCGAACGGCCCCAGCTCGCTCCGTACCCTCGTTGCGAACCTGCCGACCGGGACGTACTACGCCCAGGTGTCCGGCAGCACGACGGGGACCTATTCGATCATGCTGAGAAGCCAACCCTGAGCCGAGCGCGCTGGAGAAGCGGCCGGAGCCGTGACTCCGCGTATGCTCCGTCCAGATGCCCGCTCTCGAGTTTCCGAATCACAACGTCCGCCTGCTCCAGGAGCTGGGTACCCGGCTGCTCGATAATCGAAAGCCGGCGACGCCGAGCGACCTGTTCGCGCGCGAGCTGCTCGTGGGCTTCTTCGATACCTGCATGCACGCGGGACTCGACCGGGTGCTGGCCGAGCTCGCGGAGGTGCACGCCGAGCTGGATCTCACCGACCGGGCGACGCTCGCCGATCATCCGAAGCTGCACGAGGCGCTCGTTGTTCAGCTCGATGCGATCAACATCGACAGTGGTGGACCGCGCGCTGCCAAGCCGCGACAGCTCGCCGACTGCCTCGTCGCGGCGCTCGGGCTGACGCTGGTCGACGAGCCCGATCGCACGATCACGCTCGACGACGCAGTCCGGAGAGACGTCGCGGCTGCGATGGCCAGCGTGGTCGATGACGAGCTCGCGACGCCGCCTCCGCCTCGGATGGATGCGCGGAATGTGGAACGCGAAGTGCCGAAGATCCGCGAGATCATCGTCACGAAGGCTCGCGAGCTATGCGAGCCGCAGTACCTCGGCTCGTTCGAGAAGATCGTCGCGCAACTCGACGATCGCGCGATGCGCATGATCAAGCAGCCCAAGGTCCCGCTCGATGCGAGCCAGGGCATTCAGCTCGCACTGCATCAGGCGAGGAACGTGGTCTACGGTCGGATCGCCGGCGCCGCGATCGATCGTGCGAAGGAGAAGCTCGCGCAGGTTCATCCCGAGGCCGCAGCGCGCATCGACCTGCCGGTGACGCTGAAGCTGACGCCGCGCGATGTCGCGATTCTTCGCGTGTGCGATGCGCGAGTGCCCAAGATGCCGAAGGAGGTCGTCGACTCGCTCGTGAGTAGCGTCAGCGAGCTGTCGCACATCGCGTGGCGCGTGGCGGAACGTCCGGTGCGTGCCTATGCGGCGAGCCAGACGTTCGCGGTCGGCGAGCTCATCGAACATCCGAAGTTCGGCCGCGGCGAGGTGCTGTCGCTCATGGCAAACCGCATCGATGTCGAGTTCTCCGATGGCAAGCACACGCTGGTGCACGTGCCCCTTCGGAAGTAGCTACTCTGGCTGCGCGAGCTCGTACGCGTCGACCAGTCGCTCGCTGGGCGTCTCGTCCTCCGGTGCCATGCGGGACGTCTGGATCACGCCGCGACAGTCGGCCGGCAGCGACAGCTGGTTGTTAACGCAGAAGCAGACCACCGCGGCTCATATCGCCGCGTCCCGAACACCTCGAGCAGCGGATCGATGGACTTGCCGTTCGAGGCCAAGAAGACCGTCGACATCAAGGGACGATGGCGTCGATCGCCTCTGCGAACCCGCGACCGTTCGGCGATGTGGTGACGTAGCGGGGCGGTGGCCGCAGCGTGGCCGCGTAGCGCGCGACATTGGCGACGCCGATCGAGGCGTGAAAGAACGCGAACGCGGCCTGGTCGTTGGGTGAGTCACCGACGAAGGCGTAGTGTTCGGCGACCTCGGTCGGCGATTCACCCCAGAGAACGTTCGCAACACGCGCGGACATCTGCGCTTTGTCCGCGGCGTGCATGAACGCGTGCGCGTGCACGCTCGACACCAGCGTTCGCGCGCCGAGCTCGCGGCAACGCGTGACCAGTGCGTCGATCTCGGCGGCGGAGAGTTGCTGGTGCTCGCCGATGTCGAACGCGACGTCAGTGATCCGCAGCGTGCAGTCATCGCTGCGTCGCGCGAACGGGAACTCGCGGATGATCTCATCGGCGAGCATCGCGAGTCGGCGCAGATCGTCGGCGGGCTCACCGGGATCAAAATAGATCCGTTCGAGCCGGCCCTCTCGCTTGAGGTATGCGATGCCGCCGTTCTCGGCGATCGCGGCATCGACGGGCCACACCGAGGCGAGCACTTCAGCCCAGCCCGCTGGCCGACCTGTGACGAGCACGACGCGTAGACCGGCCTCTCGCGCACGCAGGAGCGCCGAATACGCTTCGAGCTCGATGACGCCGTTGTGGGTCAGCGTGTCGTCGATATCGGAGAACACGCCGCGAATGCCAGATGAGCGCAGCTCGGCGACGGGACGCATCCGCACACTGTGGCACACCCGCCGGCAATGCCGTGCAACAGGCGAGACTGCGGCGCGCACTGATGGCCTGGCCCTTGCTCCATGTAGGGACATCACCAACAAGGAGCTTCATATGAGCAACGAGAGCAAGCGAGCTGAAGGCGCGGCGGAGGAGATCGGCGGCAAGATCAAGAAGGTCGCCGGCAAGATCATCGGCAACGAGCAGATGGAGGCCGAGGGTCTCGTGAAGGAGAAGAAGGGCGAGGCCAAGCAGGAGGCTGCCAAGGCGGCCGAGCGCACCAAGGGCAAGGTCGAGGAGATCGTCGGTGCGGTGAAGAACCGCGTCGGTGCGGTCGTCGGCAACGACGAGCTGCAGGCCGAAGGCAAGGCCAAGGAGCTGGAGGGCGAAGCGCGCCAGGCAGCGAACAAGGAAGACTAGCTTCGCGAATTTGACGGCTGCGTCGAGCTGATTCAGGTCAGCTCGACGCAGCTGCCGTTTCGGTCGCGGTGCGCGCGCGCTCGGGCCGGATGCGAATGCCTGCGTACGACCCGCCGAGCTCGCGCAGCCACGCGGGTGCGTAGTTGGGCGGCAGCTCGACTTCGTCGGGAACGACCGCGGTCCCGAGTGCGAAGTCGAGGAGTGGATTCGTGAGCCCGAAGTTCACCCGAACGTTCGTCGCATGATGGTGCCAGTGGAAGCGCCACATCCATTCCTCGTAGCGCCCGCGCGGCGCACGACGATGCATGCGCGCGTGATAGTAGCTGACCGACACGAAGCCAGCCGTTAGCCCGAACGTCAGTGGCAGCGAGCGCGTGAGTCCGATGAACGGCGCGAGGACCAGGTTCGTGAGCGCCAGCGTCTTGCCGACGCGCCAGGCGTTCTCCTTGATCTCGCCCCAGACATCCACGGGCTCGGCCGCCGTGCGGTGATGCTCGAGGTGTCCGGTCCGCGTGGGATCAGGTCGCTTTCCATGCGCGGTGAACCGGTGCCAGGCGGACTCGAGGACGTGCGCGGCACCAAAGCCGGTGAGTGCCCAGCCAACAGATCGGAGGATCATGAGGGTCGGACGATAGCGAGCCAGGTCCGGCAGATGGCGCCAATGCGCGGGTCAGACACGCCAGGATGCCACAGGGGGCGCCGGCCTCGGAGAATTCCGGAGCGCGGTGGACTCCCCTCGAAGCGACTTGCGCGCCCTCGCTGACGCGGGTTCTGATGGTGCAAGTGGAAGTAGCCATTGGCGTGCACACGCGCCCCGGGTCGGCCAGCTCGGCGCCGGACCCCGACACGGCGCGGTTCAGCTCGATCGTCGACCTGCTGATGTCGGTCGGCCACGTCGATGGCGAGTTCGACCAGCGGTCGCGCGCGTTTGTCCTCCACTACGTCGACTCGATCGTGCTGATGCGCGAGCAATCGTCGATGGAGCCCGCCGATGTACGGGCGCGGCTCAGCGCATCGTGGCGCGCCCACTTCGCGGAGCTCGACAAGGACCTCGGGGATGAGCTCGCGCAGCTGGCGCAGGCCCCCGATCGCTTGCGGAGCCGGGTGCTCGCGCTGTTCAGCGGCTTACCGTGGAACGATCAGGCGACGGCGCTCGAGCTGATTCACGGGCTCCTCCACTCCGACGGCAGCTTCACGGCGACCGAGCTCGCGCTGTACGAGGAGCTGATGGCAGCGTTCGTCGTGGTGTCGGCCGCGCCGTCGACCACGACCGCCAAGAAGGCGGGCCCCGCACCGATGATCGTCGGAGCGACGGAGTGGAAGCCGCTCGCTGCGGTCTCGCATCCGTTGCTCGACCCGCTGGAGCAGACGTATTCGCCGCATCCCGACGAGCGCAAGGCGCAGATCGAGTGGGACTACCACCTGATCCAGCAAGCGATGATGCAGTGGCACAACCAGCGTGCCGCAGGCGCGAATCGGCTCGCCGGGATCCAGAATATCGAGCAGCTTCCGGTGGGCTCGCGGTTTCTCGACGGCTTCGTGCATGCGTTTCGTCCGAGTGCGCCGGTCGAGCTGATCGTCCTCGGCGATCTGCACGGCTGCTACAGCTGCCTCAAGGCGGCGCTGCTGCAGTCGAACTTCATCGAGCGCGCATGGGCGCACCAGTGGGATCCGCAGCGCTATCCCGACGTCAAGCTGGTGTTCCTCGGCGACTACATCGATCGCGGACGGTTCAGCTTCGACGGCGTGTTGCGCGCGGCGTTGCAGCTGTTCGTCGCGATGCCCGACCAGGTAATCCTCCTCCGTGGCAATCACGAGTGGCTGAAGTGGCAGGGTGATCGGATCGTCAGCGGTGTGTACCCAGCGGAGGCACTCGCGTCGATCGTGCCGCACGTTCCGGTCGAGATGCTCGAGGCGTATCGTCAGCTGTTCGAGCTGATGCCGACGTCGATGCTGTGCGAGCAGACGCTGCTGGTTCACGCCGGGATTCCGCGCGCGGACACGTTCGAGGCTCGCTATCACGGTCTGTCGAGCCTCAACGATCCCGAGCTGCGGTTTCAGATGATGTGGAGCGACCCGGCGCAGTGCGATCGCGTCGTCGTCGAGACCCAGCGACAGAACCCGCGGTTCTCGTTCGGACGCGCGCAGTTCCGCGAGTTCATGGAGCGCGCCGGAATGACCACGATGATCCGCGGCCACGAGCAGATCGATCGCGGCTTCGATGTGTTCTACGACCTCGGCGACCAGCTGCTGCTCACGGTGTTCTCGGCGGGCGGCTCGGTCAACGCGGATCTCCCGCCCGAGTCGTCGTACCGGGCCGTCACGCCGATGGCGCTGACGCTGCAGTACGGCAACGGAACGCCGACCGCGACGCCATGGATGATCGACTACGCTCCGTTCAACTTCGCGCCGCACAACGGCCTCTATCGCGCGCAGCCGGTGCTCGAGTTCCGTTACGCCTAGGCAGAGATCTTGGCCCGGCGGCGGAGACAGACATACGATCTTTTTCGTGACGCAATTCGAACCTCGTCGGCTCGCCCCACGCATCTCCGTCGAAGGACTCTGTGGGGTGGTTGCCAACGACGAGATCCGGCATGCATCCCTGCGAGACCTCTCGGAGATCGGGCTTCGGCTCGAGCGCCCGTTTGATCCGAAAACTGCGCGGCCGGTCGTCCAGCTCGAGATCGATCTGCCCGGAATCGACGAGGTCTTGTGGGCGCGCGCTGAGGTCAGCTTTGCGATCCTGACCCCGATGGCCGGGCGCACGGCCGATGGCCAGCCTCGGTTCTGGTGCAGCGCGGGGCTTCGGCTCGCCGGCGTGTGCCAGCGCGAACGGACCCTGCTGCGCGATTACGTCGTCGAGACCCGCCGGGCACGCTGGGTCGCCGCCGGCTGATTTCCGTACCCCGCAGAAGCACGGGAACGCAGTACAACCTGCGCATGCGCAGCTGGATCCCAATCGTTCTCGCACTCACGGCGTGTCGGAGTGGCAGCAAGCCCGCGGAGCAGACCGCGACGAAGTCGGCGGACGCTGCGGCCGTTGGCTCCGCTGGTTCACCTGGCTCTGCCGCCGGGGCTACTGGTTCCGCCGCCGGTTCTGCTGGCTCTGCCGCCGATCCCTGGGCCGACAAGGCGAAGCCAGGTCCGACGCCCGAGGAGCGCAAGCAGCAGATCGCTGCCGCGCTCGCACGCGTCCCCGGGATCCAGACCAAGCTCGCCGCTCTCCGCGGGTTGCCGATGGCCGGCGCTGTTCCCGCGCTCCACCAGACCGCCGACGAGTTCCGCACGTTCGTGCAGCAGGAGCTCGCGAAGGAGCTTCCTCCGGACAAGGCCGAGAAGATGCAGGCGGCACTGCTGCACATCGGCCTGTACATGAAGCCGATCGATCTGGTGAAGACGCTCGAGCAGACGATGACGTCGCAGGCCGCCGCGTACTACGACCCGGCGGCGAAGAAGTTCTTCGTCGTGATGGCACCCGACAACGACATGATGTTCGACACGATCTCTGCGCACGAGCTCACGCACGCGCTGCAGGACAAGCACTTCGATCTCGTGAAGTACATGCCGATCACCCTCGATGAGGATGCCGGCATTGCACGGCGATTCGTCGTCGAGGGCGACGCGACCTTCTCGATGTTTGCGTACCTCGCGACCGACGCGGTGGGCGTCGACAAGCTGCCGTCGATGATCAAGATGATGCGCACGCAGGTCGAGCAGATGGCGAACATGGGCCTGAGCGACTACGCCGACATGATGAAGCAGCAGGCCGCGGCGTTCGGCGGCATGGATGAGCAGATGAAGACGGCCATGGAGTCGATGGGCGAGCTGCCGCCCGTGATCGTCGGCCCGATGATGGCGTCGTACATGAAGGGCGCGGTCCTCGCGATGACGGCGTACGAGAACGGGGGCTGGAAGACGGTCGACGCGCTCTACAAGACCCCGCCCGACTCGACCGAGCAGGTGCTGCATCCGGCGACCAAGCTCTATCCCAAGCGCGAGCGTCCCAAGAAGGTGACCCTGCCCAAGCTGGCGGGGACCGAGCTGACGCAGAACGTGATCGGCGAGCTACAGTGGTCGATCTACTTGCAGCAGTGGGGGGCCGCGCTCCCCGAAGCAGCGGCGGGCTGGGGTGGCGATCGCTATGCGGTGATGCGCGGCGCGGACGGCGCGCTGACCGGTTACCTCGCGACCACCTGGGACTCGCCGAAGGACGCGCAGGAATTTCACGACGCGTACGTCGCCACCCTGAAGGCGCGGTTTCCCGAGGCGGATGTCAGCAAGCCGGCCGCCGGTGTCGCGCGCAAGGACCGCGGCAAGGTGTTCGTCAAGCTGCAGGGCGCGCACGTGTTCATCGTCGACGGCACTGACGATGCGAAGGCGCTCGATCTGCTCGCACGCGCGACGATCAAGTGACGCGAGGGCCGCCTTCCGCGACTGTACGTCGGCGGCTTATTTCTCGTCGAGCAGTCGCGCGAGGCGATCGAAGCTCGAGCTCCAGCCCTGCTTGCACTCGTCACGCATCTCGACGGTCTTGAACACGCCGTGCACGAGACGCATCTTGGTGCCCGCGCCGGCTGGCTCGAACGTCACTTCGATCTTGGTCGCGTGGCCGTTCATCGGCTCACCCTTGCCTTCGTCGAACATGACGAGGCCCGCGGCCGGGAGGACCTCGCGATATTCACCGGCGGATGGGTAGCGCTTGCCGTCCCGCGCCACCATCGTGTTCGACCAGCGTCCAGCGACGCGGACGTCCATCTCGATGTCCGTGGTCGTGAAGCCTTCGGGCCCCCACCAGCGGCCGACGATTTCGGGATCGGTCCACGCCTTGAACACCAGCGACGGTGCCGCGGCGAAGGTGCGCTCGAGGATCACCGTGCGCGCGGCCGTGGCCACGTTGGGCAGGTTCTCCTTCACGACATTGACGAGATCCTCGGGGTGCCGGGCGACGAGCTTGACCGTCTCCGCCGCGGTCTGCGCGACGTGCTTCAGTTTGCCTGCGGCGGCGCCGAGCGTGTCTTTGATTCTCTCGGTGGTGGTCATGCCTGGGGTTGATGCATATGCAGTTCCGCGCCATGGGCGCTCACTGGCTGCTCTCGACGGCGGAAGCGTGGCGATTTGGCTCGTCGAGCCACTGTGCACGTACGAGATCGCCGTAGCTCGCTACCACCTGGATCGGCACATCGCGCGCGGTGCCGCGCTGAGGTCGCTCCAGGTCTCGATCCAGGTTCGCGAGCTCGGCCGGCTCGTCGCGGCGCGGCAGCTGACCGCGTTGACGTCATTGAGGCCGTGGCAGCACATCGGCCCGTCCGCGATCGCGGCGACCTGATCGAGTGGACGATCGAAGATCTGGTGTGCGAGCCAGTCGAGTACGGCCGCGTAGTTGACCCGAGGATGAAGCTTGTCCCAGAGCTCGACCACACCTTCGGTGGTTGCCCCGTGTACCGAGCGGAGCGCGTGCTGGAGTGCGGGCTCACCGCCGTGATCGATGATGTAGAGCACCATCGCGAGCGTGACGTTGTAGACGCGGCGGGCGTCGGCTGCGCGTTCGATGAGCGCGGGATTGCGCAACGAATCGAGGTCGAACGATCCTGGACTGCGCATGAGCTCGATCCAGTCGCGCAGAGGCGGAGGTCCACTGATGTACTCGGCGAGTCCTTCGTTGAGCCAGAACGGCATGCACCCGATCGCGACGTGAAGCTGCGAGTGCATGATCTCGTGACGCAGCGTCGACAGCGACACGCCGAGCGGCTCGCTCGGGTTCGCGAACACCCGGACCGCGCCGCCGTCGTACAGGCCACCGGCCCAGAGCGGGGCATTCGTTGCGGTGCGGAACTCTTCGGCCGACCGATAGACGATCACGGTCAGCTCGGTGCGGCGCACGGTGCCGGTGACCTGCGCGGCCTCCTCGAGCAGACCGCCGACCAGGTGCGCGATCGCGATCGTCGCAGGGACCACGTGAGCTGGACCGGGGCTGACGGGCTCACCGGGAATCCACGCCACCGTGATGCCCTGCGCAGTCACGCTCTCGAAGCCACTCGGGATCTCGGCCTCACCCGGGGTCGTGCACGGATCGACGGTGTGCTGGACGCTGGCATCGAAGGGCGGCGGCGGAATTCGTCCGGTTCGCGGAGTGACGGGCTTCGGCCCCAGTGTCGGCACAGCTCGCGTTCGCGAACCGGGGTTCGTCGGCGGTGCGGCCGGCGCTGTCGGGGCGGGCGCGGCGACCTCCTGGGTTGACTGCCACAGCGCGATCGCCACGCCGACAACGGCGAGCCCGATGATCACGAGCCAGCGTCGCGAGCTCACACGTCGAGCATACCAGGCCTCTACGTGGCTACCCCTCCTTGTTCTTGGGGACACCGTCGGGATACGAGTCGTCGATCGCGCTCTGTTCGCGCCAGACCGCCAGCCCGCGCAGCCGCGCGCGCTCGTAGCGATCGAGCTTGACCGCGTCTCCCTGGAAGCGAACATCGAACGGCGCAGGGATCCGCTTCTCGAAGTCGATCCAGATGCGGTTGTCCTCACGGCAGTCGTAGGTGCGGCAGATCTGTGGACGCACCGCATGCGTCGTGCACGCGCGCGTCGTCGGATCGCTGTGCACGCAGTAACCGTCGCTCGAGCGCTGGCGGATCGTGTACGGCTTGCCGTAGTCGAACCGGATCAGACCTTCGTCGAGATCCTGAGTCGACAGCGCAAAATGGAGCTTGCAGCACCTTCCCTGGCAGAGCGGGATGAGCTCGGCACACGGGATCGCGACCGCGACGGCGGCATACTTGTCACCGCCGGAGATGTCGAGCGCGACGCGCGACGCGCCATCGTCGGCCGCGCGGATGTCGAGGAAGTTGTCGCCGATCGAGTCGTCGACCGCTGCCTCGACCGTTGCCGCGTTCTCGGGTTCCGCATTCTCCGCCGGCGGCATTCGCCGCGTGAGCTCGTCGGTCAACGCAACAACCTGAGCAGCGAGCTTCAGGACGAGATTGCGAACGTCGAGATCGGCGAGGTTGAGGTGACGGAGCGTGCGTTCGAAGTCGGCACGGGTCACGTAGCGGTCGTCGTCGGCCATCGTCCCGAGAGTAGCTGATCGCTACCAGCGGTAGTACGCGGGATGGTCGGGCTTCACGGCTACGAAGGTTCCCGTCCCGATCGCGGTGACCTTCCCGCCGGCGGTCATCGTTGCCTCGATGGTGGCGCGGTCATCGGCGGACGAGATCACGTGTGCGTCGACGTGCACGGGACCCATCGGCGTCGGCCGCTTGAGGACGACCTTGAACTCGGCCGTCACGCAGCACGGTGCGTGGTCGAGTCCCGTCTTCTTCATGAGGTGGAAGATCGTCGTCCAGTTCATGTGACAGTCGAGGACCGTCCCGATGATGCCGCCGTTGAGGACGTTCTCGAACGCCTCGTGATGCATCTGGGGCGTGAAGTCGCACACGACGTGCGCGTCCGCGGAGTTCGCGGTCGGAAAGCTGCGGATTCGCAATCCCTGGACGTTCGCCGGGCCACAGCCGAAGCAGCGACCGGCGGCAGCGAAGGTCTCTTGCAAGGACAGCGTCATCACCACATGCATAGCTCGATGTGGACCGGGCTGGACGAGATCTGCACAGCCGAACGGCCGCGTCCGTACAAGCTCCCGAGTCAGGCGAGTCGTGGAGGTTTCGGAGCTATCGCAGCAAGCGCTCGATGTCTGCCGTGATCGCTTCGATGTCGTCGCCCTGGGGCGAGATCGTCCCGCCGAGATGTACGCGGCGCACGATGCCGCCCTTGTCGATGAGGAAGCTGACGCTGGTGAAGGAGCGCTCGTGCGCGTCGAGCCACCACCGGCGCAGCGTGATCCAGTCCTTGTCGATCGCGACCGGAAACTCGTAGCCAAAGTGTTTGACCCAGCCCTCGAGCTGTTTGGGATCGAGCGGCGTCTGCTCCTTGTGGTGATACATGCCGATCA
>JACCQV010000501.1 GCA_013813945.1 Deltaproteobacteria bacterium
GCTCCGGCTCCAGTACTACGTCCATCACCCGCGGGGCCGCGTTCACGCGCAGCTCGTCGGCGTGAAGGTTCCCGAGTTCTACGCCTCGGTCGAGGCACCCGCGATCGAGCCCGCGCGCGTGCGTGGCAAGTTCAAGACGAAGTTCTGGATCCACCCTGAGGTCCGCTACACGGCGTCATCACGCCCGGTGTGGGTCTCTGCACCGTCGATGAACTGGCGCGCGAACGCGAAGTTCACGCCGGCCGCGTTCCGCGCGAACACCGGTTGGTACGTCCGTCCGCCGACCCTCAAGTCCAAGGTCCTCGTCGGTACCGACCTCAAGGGCAAGTACGACTATCGCCTCAAGGTCGCACCGCCGTCCCCGCGCGCGGACTTCCACGCGAGCTGGAAGGTGCCCGTCGGCATGAAGATCAAGGTCGGCGCGCCCGACCTCGACGCCGGTGCAAAGGCTCGCGCGAGCTGGAAGGTCGGCGCTGGCGCTGGCGCCAAGGTGAACGCGCCCGACGTGCGCGGCAACATGAAGGGCAAGCTCGACGTCAACGCTCCTGATGTGCGCGGCGACGCGAAGGCAAAGTTCGACGCCAAGGTCGACGTCAGGGCCCCCGACGTGAAGGTCAACGTCCCCGACGTCAAAGCCAAGGTTGACGTTAACGTCAAGGCGCAGCAGGACGCTGCAGCCCGCGCACAGGCGGACCTCAAGGCGAAGGCCGATCTCGCTGCCAAGGCGAAGGCCGACATCAAGATCAAGGCGCCCGAGGTCAAGGTCAAGGCACCGTCGTTCAAGGTGAAGGGCGAGGCCAAGGGCGGCATCAAGCTCGGCAACTAGACTGCCGCACTGCGACACCCTGGGGCTCCGTGCATCGCTGCACGGGGCCCCAGTTGTATCGAATCGACTCGGGTCCCCCTTGTGGGGGCCCTTCGTCTTTGTGCGTTCGCGTGTTCCCGGCGAGAAACGTGCGCTAGTGTCCGCCCATGAAACGCCTGCTGCCGTTGCTACTGCTCGTCGCGTTCGCGCTACCGGCGCACGCAGAAGACCCGAAGATCGCGTTCCAGAAGTTCGAGCTGCCGAACGGCCTCGAGGTCTACGTCATCGAGGATCCGAAGGCGCCGACCGTCTACGAAGTGCTCTGGTTCAAGGTCGGCTCGAAGGACGAGATCGCGAAGCGCACCGGCTTCGCGCACCTGTTCGAGCACCTGATGTTCAAGGGCAGCAAGCACCTGCCCGACGGCCTGATGGATCGGCTGCTCGAGGCTGCCGGCGGCTGGTCGAACGCGTTCACGTCGAGCGACATGACCGTGTATCAGAACGTCGCCGGATCGAACTTTCTCGAGCAGATGCTGTGGATGGAGTCGGATCGGCTCGCCGGTCTGCTCGACACGTTCGACAAGCCGAAGCTCGATAACCAGCGCGACGTGGTGCTCAACGAGCGCCGCCAGAGCTACGAAAACCAGCCGTACGGCATGGCGTCACTCCTGATCCAGGAGGCGCTGTGGCCCAAGGATCACGGCTATCACTGGTCGACGATCGGCTATCCGGCGGACCTCCAAGCAGCGAACGTGGGCGACGTCGCGCAGTTCTTCCGGACCTACTACGTGCCGAACAACGCGACGCTCGTGATCGCGGGCGACGTGAAGTTCGCCGACGTCAAGCGGCTCGTCGAGAAGTACTTCTCGTGGATCCCGCGTGGCGCGGAGCCCAAGCGTCCGCAGTACAAGACGCCCGCCCCGATCACCAAGGAGATCGTGCTGACCACCACCGATGACGTGCAGGTGCCGCGCGTGTACCTGACCTGGCGCGGCCCGCCGGGCTTCTCGGCCGAGGAGCCCGCGCTCGACACGGTCGCGGCGATCCTCGGTGACGGCAAATCGAGCCGGTTGTACAAGCGCCTCGTCTACGACGAGAAGATCGCGCAGAACGTCAGCGCGGGGTTCTCCGGCGAGCAGCTCGGCGGCAGCTTCGAGATCGTCGTGACCGCGAAGCCCGGAACGGATCCGAAGCGCCTGATCAAGGAGATCACCGAAGAGGTCGCGAAGATGTCGACGACCGCGCCCGACCCGAAGGAGCTCGAGCGCGCGCAGAACTCCCAGGAGGCGTCGTTTCTCAACGGACTCGAGCCGACCCTGTCGCGCGCGATCCAGCTCGCGAGCTACGACGTGCTCGCGAACGACCCGGACTACTTCGCAAAGGATCTCGCGCGCCGCCGCGCCGTGACGACCACCCAGGTCCGCGATGCCGCGGCCAAGTATCTCAAGCCGAATGCGCGCGTCGTTCTGACGATCTCGCCCGGCAAGAAGCCGCAGGAGAAGCAGTGATGCGGATCGCCAAGCTCGTTTCGATCTTCTTGCTCGCGGCATCACCCGCGCTCGCGCAGCCGGCAAAGCCTGCACAGGCCCCGCCACCGGCACCGTCGGTGTTCGACAAGTCGGGGATCTCCGACTGGACCACGCCGCCACGACCGACCAAGGAGCCCAAGTTCAAGCCGCCCGTCGCCAAGCGGCTCAAGCTCAAGAACGGGATGGCGCTGCTGGTCGTCGAGAACCACATGCTGCCGATCGTCTCGATGATGATCGTCGTGCCCGGTGCCGGATCCTCCACCGATCCGAAGGGCAAGGGCGGCCTCGCATCGTTCACCGCAGACCTCCTCGACGAAGGCGCAGGCGGGATGACGGCGATCGGGATCGCCGAGGAGACCGATCGGCTCGGCGCCGGGATCTCGGTCGGCATCGATGCGGACGCGGCGTACGTCTCCGCGAACACGCTCGCGAAGACGCTCGATCAAACGACCGACCTCGTGGCCAAGGTGATGACGCAGCCGGCGTTCGAAGACAAGGAAGTGGAGCGCGTCAAAGGGGACCGAATGACCGCGCTCGAGCTGCGCCGTGATCGGCCGCGCGAGGTGGTCTCGATCATGCTCAACGGCGCGATCTTCGGGATGAACAGCGCGTACGGC
>JACCQV010000543.1 GCA_013813945.1 Deltaproteobacteria bacterium
GTGCACAGCGCGGGTAACGTTCGCTGCTTCTTCGCGCGCGAGATCACGTGGAGTGCCTGCAAGACCTCGGCGGAGCCGATGATCCATGGCGAGAGATAGCGGCGTGCGCCGCTCGCGGTGATGCCAAGCGGATAGTCCATCGTCAGCTTCGTCGGCCGGCGAAACGCGAACATCGCGTACGGCGAGAGCGGGAAGCCGTCCTCCCACGGCTTGCGCAGCACCGGCGACACGGTCGCGACGATCATCACGATCGACACGACTGCCGCGGTGACCCGATTCATCGAGCGAGGTTACATCGAGCGAACGACGCGCCACGACGACCGCGGCTGACCGATCTCGAAATAGAACGCGAAGCCGAACGTGATCAGCCCTTCCTTGACCAGCCCGTCGGGCGGGTTCGGGAACGGCGCGGCCGAATGAAACGCGCGCACAGCCTCGTCATCGAGCTCGGTGACGCCCGACGGATTGGTGACGACCACCTTCGAGAGGCTGCCGTTCGCTGCGAGGCTGACACGCACCTCGGTGACGCGCGTCTTGAAGCCGTGCACGGTGCCGTTCGGATCGTTACGGCGCCACACCGTCGCGGGATCCCAGTTCTGCGCGACCGAGCGCTTCAGCCGGTTGAAGAAGCTCGCGTAGACCCAGCGCTTCGCCGACAGCGACGTCTCGTCACCCTTATCGACATCTTCGAGGTGATCGACCGAACCGCCGCCGACCGCGCGCTCGAGCATCTCGGGGGTCGGCTTGAGGTTGGGAACGTTCGGCGTACCGCCGCCTGCCCCGCTCTGCCCCGGCTTCAGCTCGCCCGGATCGCGCTTCTCCTGCTCGATGGATCCCTGGCCGCGGCGCGGGATGAAACCGTCCGCGACGATCGGACCCTTCGCGCCCGTCGCTTCGCCGCGCGTCCGGGCATCCTGCGGCGCTTCGATCGGCTGCGGTGCGCCGGGGGCGCGCATCGACAGCATGCCTGGCGCATCCGGCGCCTTGGTGTCCTTGCCGGGATCCTGCTCCGGCGCCTTCTGGATCGACGCCTCCTTCGGCTCGTTCTTCGCCTGGAGCTCGGCGTCCTTGCTCTTCGCGACCATCGGCTCCTGCACGGAGCCGCGCGCGACCTTCTGCTTCTCTGCCTCGACGTTGTGCTCCGACAGGAAGCGAGCGTTCTCCGGCTCCTTGTCGGTGTTCGGCTTCGCGACCTCGACGATCTGCGCGGGTCGCTGCGGTGGCGGTGGAGGCGGCGGCGGTTGCTGCTGCTGTTGCTGCTGCTTGATCTCGGGCGGCGGCGGCGGCTTCTGCTCTTCCTGGCGAAGCTGCTCGAGCAACGGATCGGCATCGATCGGAGTCAGCTTCTCGATCTCACGCGCGCGCATCATCTCGATCGGAGCTGCCGCGATCGTCTCGCCGGTGCCCTGACACGCCGACAGATCCATCCACATCGCCATCATTGCGTCATCGGTGCAGCTCGTGACGTTGTCGTTCCACGGCGCGAGGCACAGCGCGGTGCGCGCGCCGGTCGTCAGCAACACATCCCCGGTGCACGACGTATCGAGTGAAGCCATCTCCGCTTCGGGCAGCAGCGCGGCAGCCTTCTGCTTGAAGGCTTCACCCGCGACCGAGATCCCAAAAGCTTGGACGCTTCCGATCACGGCGCCATGAATCAGGATCGCTGCGCCCACGACGGCCCAGAAAGTCCCCTTGCTGATCCGGCGGTCTCTGCGAGAGATGGTCGGCATGCGCATCTCCAGTATAGAAGACGTCACAGGTCGCCGTCAGGTGTGAAATCACTCAGTGAACGATCACCTGCCGAGGGGAATCACGAGCTTCAGGAAAATTCGGTGACCACCTCGAGCCGCTCCCGAACTGCCAAAATCTCGCCCCCGATCCAGCCGTCGCGTACGACCGATGCATGCGGCACCTCCTGCTTTGCCTGAGCCTCACCGGCTGCGTCGATGAGCGCGTGATCGACCTGAGCGTCACGGCGGTGTCCGTGCCGCAGGGCGCCGGCGTGAATGTCGCCATAGCTGCCGACGGTTACCCTGTGCCAAACCTCGAGACCTTCGACTTCGAAGTCGAGCCTCCCGAGATCGCAACGGCCGAGCTTGCCGCAGATGGCACACATGTACGTGTCAGCGGAGTGCAGCAAGGCGACGCGATCGTTCGCATCCGACACCGCTACACCGAGCTCGAGCTGCCAACCCACGTCAGCCCTCCCGCCGTGGTGATCTTGTGGATCGAGCCCGGCGAAGTCGCCGCCCCGGTCGGCTCCCTCGTCGCGATCCGTGCCACCGGGCTCGATACGATGGGCAATTTAGGCGACGTCAGCGCGACCACCCGCTGGGAGATCAGCGATCCCGCGATCGCGCGTCTCGATCGACACAACCTCCGTGGAATGGCCGCGGGCGACACGACGTTGCACGCGATGATCGACGGTGCGGCGACGTCGGTGACCGTCTCGATCGCTCCGTAATCTAGCGTCGCAGCAACTTGCTGAGCCGACCCGGACGCGTCGTCGCCTTCATCATTGCGACTGCACGATCGTGTTCGGGCGCGAGCCGCAACACCGTTCGAGCTCCTCGCGTGCGCGCTGGACCTCCCCGGCCGCGAGCAACTCTCCCGCGCGCGCGAACGTGAGCTGCGCCCGGTAATGCTTGTTCTGCGGGAGCGAGCACGCGAGCGCATGCCAGAGCTCGCGAGCCACCGCCCACTCCTGACGCCGAACCGCCTGCTCGGCCGCCTCGACGGTCTCCTGCTCGTCGCCGACCGGGTCGTGAGAACCCGCGTTCTATCGCCGCGAGCTGCCCTGCTTGCTGCGCGTCCTCGCGGACATCACGGTCCCGCTCGACACCATCATCGTGGATGGCTTCGTCTGGCTCGACACCGATCAACCAGGTCTCGGCGCTCACCTCCACGAGGCTCTCGAGCGCCGCACCGCCGTGATCGGCGTGGCGAAGACCGCGTATCGCGGCAACACCGTGGCGGTGCCCGTGCTTCGCGGTCAGAGCGCGAGCCCACTTCATGTGACAGCCACCGGATCGCCGCCTCCGATGCTGCAGTTCTGATCCGGCATATGCACGGCGCACATCGGATCCCGACGTTGCTGTCACGCGTGGACCGCCTCAGCCGCAAGCTGACAGCGGGGTGAGCGCACACAGCGCCCACATGCGCGCGGTCCAGACCTCCGGCCGCCATAACGTACTGATGATGTTCACCGCTCCATGCGGCACGTGCCTTGCTCCTCTCCCAGTCATGACCACCATCCTCATCATTGTCCTGATTGTTCTACTCCTTGGCGGCGGCGGAATCTTCCTCGGCCGTCGTTAGTCGAACCGACTAGCTTATCGACTCGCTTACCGGCACACCGCGCGACCACGTGACCCACAGGGACTGAGGTCCAGGTTTGGGGTTGCTCACGAGCAGCGGACCCGGTCGATCGATCCTTGCGGCGCTCTTTTTCATTTGCTCCGACTCGTCACGCCTGCCGCCGAAGAGCATCCGCTCCCTGGCGGCATGAGGCGTTTCGGGGACGGGTAGAGCTTCGTGGCACCTGGAGCGAACTAGCGACCTCGGCGCTCCTCCCTGCCTTGCCGCAGCGGGACCGCCGTGTGATAACGCGCTCGGAAGCGCGTGCCGGACTGGTGCCGGCCTCGGTCTTCAAAACCGATGATGCTCTGCGAGAGCAGCGGCATGGTGGGTTCGATTCCCATGCGCTTCCGTATTTTTGCCGCTAGTTCAGCGCGTGGCACCCGCCGATTACCTCGCGACTGTGCGCAGGATTGAAC
>JACCQV010000579.1 GCA_013813945.1 Deltaproteobacteria bacterium
TGTCGCCCGGATCGAAGGATCTGGGTTGGGACGAGAATGAACCGCTGCACGAACGAGCGGAACTCCATGCGCAGTACGCGCTCGCGATCGGCGTCATGCTTCTCGCGCCAGCGTGGCGTGATCGGGATGGTCAGGGCGAACCACGCCTTGAGCGACCAGGCGATCGCGACGATCGCCATGTAGGCCCAGTTGGCGTTGAGCGTGTTGAGCGGCGCGTGGAGCGCGCGGACACCGCTCTTGAGCTGCGCGAGGAGGTTCTCCTGGTTACAGCGATCGTTGGCCTCGCGTACGACCTGCTCGCGGGTCATCGCGCGATCGTTGGTGACGTGGAAGAAGTAGCGGTCGTGCTGCCCGAGACAGAGCTGTCCCCGCTCCTCGACGATCGTCTTGCGCAGAACGACCATGCGGTAGGTGTGCTTCGCCTTGCTGGGCCGGTGGTCGAACTCGGCGAGATCTTCGCGTACCAGCACCAGGTTCTTGTACTCGCGCTCGCGGATGATCTGCTCCTTGACCCAGGGCTGCTTGGCGCGAGCCTCGCGATCCTTGAACACCTCGTCTGCCCTGCGCACGAGCTCGCGGTAGTCGCTGTCTTCGACGGCTTCGGCGCGCCCGATCATCGGCGCGGAAGCGTCGTAGCCGAAGATGAATCGTACGCCATCGTCGTCCCACCGATCGAAGTACGTCGTCTGGGAGAATGCCGTGTCGCCGCGGAGCAGCACGTCCTTCCAGCCAGCACGACGACAGATCGCGATCGCGCGAGCGAAGTACTCGGGCGCGCCTTCGTGTGATGGACGGTTGCCCGAACGATTGACGATGAACAGCGGCTCGCCGGTGTTCGCCAACGAGACCACGAGCGGGTGGTAGCCCCACACGCCGTTGTACGAGAGGTCCATGCCCTGCTTGCACTCGCCGGTCGTCTCGACGATCGACCCGTCCGCGTCGATCCGTGCCGGACCCTCGAAGAACGAGGGAGACTGCTGCTTCCACACGCCGACGCGAACGTCGTTGACGAGGTTCATCAGGAGCTCGATGTGCTCGATGTCGAACCGGCGGCAGAAGTCACCCGCGGTCGTCGGATCGGGGATCGTGCGTGCGCCGAGCGCGTCGAGAAACCCAGCGTCGTTGCGTCGGATCTCGATGTCGTCCAGCACGAGCCCGCCGCACATCGTGTTGTAGACGATGTTGAGGATGTGATCCGACTCGCTGTAGGGGCGGCGCCGCTTCAAGATCGGCAGTCGCGTGTCGAGCGCCTTGACGAGCCCGAGTTTCTCCGCGAGTTGGTGCACGGCGCCGATGCCGCCACACGTGATCGCCTGCGTGCGCTCGGCGATCTCGTAGTGGATCGTGCGAGCGGCGAATTCGGGCCCATCCGCGAGAGGCGGTTGTCCACCCTGGGCCTTGGCGAGTCGTCTTGCGATCCTCAGCCCGGCAGCACCGATCTGTCGTCGAGTGTTGTGGTTCATGTGAAGTCTCCGTGTGCTTGTGGTTGCGCGCTCGCAACTCTTCAACACGGAGGTCGTTCCGTTTGATCCCGCACCATCGCGTGCGATCGATTCCGAGGTCCATCCCGCAGAGGAACCTGCCCGCCGCCGCTGCTCGCTCGCTCGACCGAACGTAGAGCGCGAACGCGAAGACGCTCCGGACGAGGCGGGCAGGCACGTGCGAGAGCCGGGCGTGCTGCGCTGGCTGCGTTCAGCGGTGAAGATCATGGGCGTGGTTGCGGTCCTGCCGGATCGGCGGGCGGAAGCACGATCGTCGGGCCGCCGGTCGGGGGCGGGCCTGTCTCCTGGGTCCCGTCCGCATCGACGGGAACCCAGTCCCAGCTGGGACCAGACATCGCGCTCTCCACGTCATCGTCATGCTTCCATGTGAACTGGAGATGGTCCGGTGCACGTCCGGTGATCATCAATCGGCCCTCGTGGTGCCGTTGGTGGCACCCGAAACACAAAACACAGACGTTCGACATCGAATGGCCGCCACCCTCCTCGCGATGCCGGACATGGTGAAGATCGAGGTGTCTGGTCGCGCGGCAGCCAGGCGTCACGCAAGCGAAGTGATCGCGGTGGAACACCTTGCGGCGGATCGCTGCCGGGATCGTCGACGTCACCCGCGTGAGCTCGTCGCTCTCGAGGTCGCCGATGTGCTCGGCGTCGCAGGTGAGCCGCGCGGCGGTGGCCGGGTCGATCGGCAGCGCTTCGCCCGCACCCTCGATGACGGTCTGCTTGCACGCCCTGCACGTGGTGACCGCGGTCTGGACCGCCGGTCGCGGCACATCGCCCTCCTGCGTCGTCGCCGGGGTCTCGGTAGCTCGCCGGCACAGGATCTGGACGACATCGTCGTCGGACAACCGCTCGCCGTGTTCCTCGTCGAGCGCCGTCCGGGTTCGCCGCCACATCGCGTAGGTCTCGACCGACACTTCGATGACCACCCGCTTGGTGATCCGGCGTGGGTCCGGCGTGGCATCGGGCTGGTCCCCGGGCTTGAGCCCGGCGACCATCTGCTGGACCTGGTGAGCCGTCTTGCCCTGTGCCGTTCGAAGAAACGCCTCCTCGGTCGCCGGGGTCGCGACGCGCGTGAGCTCGCGGACCGCGGAGAAGCACAGCTCGCCCTCGCGGAACAGCTCGGCGATCAGCGGCAGGTCGATCAACGCGTATGCCACGCGCAGCCGCTCGTTCGCCGCGTGTGGACCGTAGTGGAGCTCGCGCTCCATGTACTCGAGCATCGAGGTGTATCCGAGCCGGCGGTACAGTCGCGACTCCTCGGCCTCGACGAGATAGCCTGCCTCTTCTGCCTCGAGTGCCACCCGGCGCTTCGCGATCGAACGCAGCCGCCGATGCAGCTCTTTCCAGTCCGCCTCGCGGACCGCCTCCAGGGTCGCATCTCCATCGATCTCGATCGAACCCTCGTCGAACATCGCCGTCTCCTCGCGTCCATGCGCACCCGCGCATCCAACTTCTATCACGCGAAATTCGGTCGCTCTGGGTTGCGATCTGCGCGCGATTCCGAGGTCGTCACCACGATTCTCGCGTCGCTCGCGCGAACGTGGCGCACGCGCGATCTCACCGGTTCTCGACGACGATTCTGCACGCGCTCGTGGTTATCGCTCGCGATGCCTGAAAAATGTTGTCAAGCAACTCGTCCAAAAAAGAGCATGCGCATCCGTGTCGATCGCACGCGATCACCTCTGCATCCGCCGTGAGATGGCGTGCGACCCACCGCCGTCCGGAGCTTTCTGCGCGCGTTCGCGTTCTGCGTTCGGTCGACCGTGACGAGCAGAATCGTCCGCACAGGCTTGCGGACGATGGTCTCGCTCGTGCGCGAGTGGGCGGACGGGGCCGCCGCCGTTCACCTGAATCCTCCATGTGCTCGTGGTCTCGCTCTTGCGCCGTTTCAAACATCGATGTCGGTCCCGCTTGATCTCTCAAGACGCACACCACCGCGCTGGCCTGATCTCCGACGACGATCACCGGGATCGAACAGGGTGCCCCACGTGTCTCGTCGGTTGTTCCGGTCGCCGAGCCGTGATTCAGGCTGCCCGGATGACGTCTCAACCCCGCGAGCGCTTCTTTAGGGTCTAGCCGAGGGCTTCAGGGGCGCGGGAGGCAGACGGACTTCGCGGTCCCGTACGGCGTTCCGAACCGAGCCGTGGTGGTGCACGCCATGTCCGACGGGCACTCCGCGGCATTGCTGCTCGGCGTGCACTGGCGGAGGCAGGTGCCACCCGCGGCGAGCGTGGGGACGGCCGCGCAGAACGTGTCGGCATAGCCGGGCTGATCGCTGCAGTAGCGCGTGCACGCCATCGAGCAGACGCCGGGCTTGGTCGCGGTCGCACCGAGGCAGGTGGTGCCGCTTCCGCAGTCGCCGGCGACGAGGCAGTGATCACCGACCCAGCCGGGCGACTTCGGGAGGCACACGCTCGCGGTGACGGCGGGGTTGTTGAAGCGCGGCGTCGCGGGCGCGACCTTGAAG
>JACCQV010000581.1 GCA_013813945.1 Deltaproteobacteria bacterium
AGATAGATCCCCGTGAACGCCGCGAACGGGATCCACATCATCCCGAGCGGCGTCGCGGCGTCGCTCGTACGCAGGACACCGTAGACCGTCCACGGCTGGCGTCCGACCTCGGTCACGATCCAGCCCGCCTCCATCGCGATCACGCCGGTCGGCGCGAGCGCGATCGCGGCGCGGAGCCACCACCGACCCTCGGTCCACGATCTCCGGCGGACGCGCCGCCACAGCGCGACGAGCGCGTACAGCACCATCGCGCCGCCGAGCGCGACCATCACCCGGAAGCTCACCTGCACGATCGAGGGCGGGTGGTCCGCCTCCGGGAACTGGTCGAGCCCGATCACGACCGCGTCCGGGTCACCCGTCGCGAGCCACGACAGCATGCCCGGGATCTCGATCGGTCCGATCTTGATCGGGGCACCGGCCTGCGTGCGCTCGAGTCCCTCGATCGCCGCGAACTTGAGCGGCTGATAGGTCGCAACCTGCTGGCCGGCGAAGTGGCCGATCACGGGCTGGAGCAGCGCACACGGGATCGTCATCAGGATCGCGAGCCGCAGCGCCTTGGCATGGAACGCGTTGCCCGGCGAGCGCCGCAGGCCCCATGCATGGATCCCCGCGACCGCGAGCGACGTGGTGAGGTACGCCGCCAGCAGCGTGTGCGGGATCTCGTGGAGCGCGAACGGTGTCGACAGCGCTGCATACGGATCGATCGCGACGATGTTGCCATCGACGAGCTCGTAGCCGCGGGGCGCATTCATCCACGCGTTCACGAACGTGACGAACACTGCGGACGCCGCACCAGAGATCGCGACCATCACGCCGGCGAACACGTGGAGGGCAGGGCGCAGTCGGTCCCAGCCATAGAGGTACAGCCCGAGGAAGATCGCCTCGGTGAAGAACGCAAAGCCCTCGAGAGAGAACGGCAACCCGACGATCGGGCCGGCCTGCTCCATGAATCCCGGAAACAGCAGCCCGAGCTCGAACGACAGCACCGTGCCCGAGACGGCGCCGACCGCGAAGAACACCGCGGTGCCCTTGGCCCAGCGCCGCGCGATGTCGAGCCAGACGCGGTCACCGGTGCGGCGCCACGCGATCTCGGCCATCACCATCAGCGCGGGCATCGCGATGCCGACGGCAGCGAACACGATGTGAAAGCCGAGCGACACGCCCATCTGCCAGCGCGCGAACAGGATGTCGGTCATCAGCTCTCCGGTCCGTTCATGGTGCAGAGATACGATGCGCGACATCGCCTTGGCGTCACTCCCGCGAGCATCTTACGGCCGGCTCTCGTGCCCCCGGGGCGTGTTCCGAGAACCGCCCGGAGTCACGTGCGGAATGCCTTCGTAGATCGAGATGCCGCCGCCGACGCCGCCGCCGACGCCGCCGCCGACGCCGACGCCGAAGATCGTTACGGCCACGATGAGGCTCCAGAAGGACAACTCCTTGGCTGCTGCTCGAACGGGACCGTCCCGCTCAAGATGCGGCCAAGCACGCGCGCCACTAGCACCGTGTGCGCCCGCGCCACGACGCCACCCCGACTGGCGACGCGTGGCGACCGCACTCTGGCACGGCAGTTGTATTTTGTGAAAGTCATGCGCGCTCTCCTGACACCGCCGGCAAGGTCAGTTTTCTCTCCCTGTACGTACGCGCTGTCGACCATGGGAGATCCGTTGTGCGTGATCGTCGTGGTGTCGGCGGTGGGGCTGACGGTCTGGAAGATCGGCGTGTTGGCCGCGGTACTGATCCTGCTCGCGCTGAGCGCCGCGGCGGTCGGTGCTTCGACGTTCCGATTCGTCCGCCGGCACATCGATCGCCGAACCGCACGGTGGGAGCGTGACCGACGAGAAGATGCGCGATTCGAGCAGCTGGCCCGGACGAGCCCCGCGCGCAGCGCACAGTACGTCGGCCTTCGTAGCCTCGTCGAGGACATCGAGCGTGATGCTCCGGTTGACGCCGATAGGTTGGAGCTTCAAGCGCTGCTCGATCACTTCGTGCGGCTCGCCGCTTCCCACCAACGCTTCCTGGATGCACTGCGCCTCGGAGGGGACCTGAAGCCAACGAACAGCGAGCTGCCACCCTCCCGTCGCAGCGATCTCGTCGTGCGCCGGATTCGTTGCTTCGACGCGTGCCGGCAGCGAGCTGAGTGGCTCGCCGCCGAGCTCGACGCCATCGACGAGCTTGTTCGGCTGGTCGCGCAGAAGCTGGCATGTCCTGCACTCGACGCCGACGTCGACGGCGAGATCGAACGCCGTCTCTGGGAGCTCGACGAAGTCGATCTGGCACTAGACACGGCACTCGACCAACGGGCGGCGTGATCCACCGCACCAAGGAGCTCACAACATGATGGAAAAGACATGGCTCACGATGCTCATCCTCGTGGCCGCGTGTGACCGAAACCCGAAGGCCGGAGTGGAGGGCACCGGCCAGACCGGGCGAGTGGTCACAAACATTCCTGAGTCAGCCAAGCCGCTCTACATCAACGACAACGACAAAACCGCGGATCCTGCGCAGATGGCGCCGAACCGCGGGCCCGGTGGTACCACGCGCGATGCGGGCGTGATCGACGCCAGCACGGCAGGCGATGGTGGCGCGACCACGGATGGCGGATCTGGCCACGACGCAAGTGATGCGGGCGGCAGCACGCGACCATGACGCGAGAAGGTTCGAATCGTTCCGCGCACACCAAGATGATCTCACGCGATCCTCTCACCCCGCGACGCGCGATCACGCCGCGCTGCTGCACGGACTCCGCAGCTTCCATGTTCGGCCCGCCCGCCGCCGAGCCTCGGACGCGAGTAACACGGGTCTGTTCTCGTTCATCTCGATCAACTGGCGCGGGCGCGCTCACGCTAGCGGCGGCGCGAGCTGGATCGTGTCGCCGCCGTAGCGGACGAAGAGGCCGTTCGCGAGGCATTTCATCGCGTTCGTAGCAGGCAGGGCGCCCGCGCTCGAGCCTGTAGCTATCTGTCTAGGCGGCCTGCACGGGCTCGACCGGCCGCGCCGCGAGGAGGTCGTCCCCGCCCTCGGGCGTCCGGCTCTTGCGCGACTGTTCGCGGAGGTCGCCGGCATCGCTCCGCAAGCCGGCCTCGGCGGCGGTCGTAACGTCCTCGGTCTCGCCGGGCACCTGCTGCGTGCGCGGGGCGGACACCGTCGGCGCCGCCGCGGGCGGTTCGCCGTCACGGATCACGTGCACCGGGACGCCGCGCGGGAACACCATTTCGCGCGCCTCGTCCGGCATCGAGATGTCCGCACCCTGGAACGCGCGCTTGACGAGCCGGATGACCGACGATCTGACCTTGAGCCAGCTGTGCTGGGTGCCGTCGAGCCAGAAGTACACGCGGAGGTTGACGGTCGCGGCGCCGAGCGACTCGACGAGGACCCACGGCTCGGGATCGGAGAGCACCGCCGGGTGCTCCGCGAGCACCTGGAGCGCGACCGCCTGGGCCTCGCTGATCGCGTCCTCGTACCCGATCCCGACTGTGAAGTCCTCGCGCCGATTCGGGTTGCTCGTGTAGTTGCGGATCGTCGCCTGATAGACCCGCGAGTTCGGGATCTGGATGTGGTTGCCGTCCAGCGAGAGCAGCACCGTCGCCCGATTGGTCAACCGCTCGACGTAGCCGACGTGATCGTCGATCGCGAGCAGATCACCGGTGCGAAACGGCGGCTGGATGCTCAAGAAGATGCTCGCGAGGAAGTTCTCGGTGATGTCGCGAAACGCGATGCCGAGCACGAGCCCGAGCAGGCCGG
>JACCQV010000611.1 GCA_013813945.1 Deltaproteobacteria bacterium
CGGCGAGCGCGTTCCACCTCGACTTCTGCGGCGACTCGCACGCGCTGTTCTTCCTCGAGGCGTGCACGCCGCGCGCGCTCCGGCGCCTCGGCCTCCCAGCGGACGCGCGCTTCTGCTTCCAGGCGCAGCCGGTTCGCCTGGTCGCGCTGAGCCCGAGCCTGGCGCTCTGCCTCGCGGCGCGCTTCGCGCTCTGCGACCTGACGGGCCTCGAGCTCCGCGCGCAGCCGCGCGGCTTCGGCGCGTTGCTGTTCTTGTTCGGCGATCCGTCGCGCACGGGCCTGCTCGTCGGCGCCGGCCGCGATCAGTCGTGCACGCACACGCACGCGCGCATCGATCGCATTCGCGCGCTGGGCGACCTGGCGCTCTTGCTGTTCGGCCCGGAGATCGCGGACGCGATCGACCGCAAGCGATCCACCGACGGCATCGAGTGCTTGCGTCGTCAGGGTGCACGCACCGTCTTCGATCGTCTGGATGTGAAGGTTCGCGGTGTACGAGCCAGCGCCGACGTCGCCGTGGGCCAGCTCCTGGATCGGCTGGATCGCCTGCTCTGCGATCGCCTCACCGCTCGGCGCGATTGCTTCCGCCTGAACGACCGTACCGGGTCCCCTTACTTGAACGCGTGCGGCTGCGTGACCCGCGATCGCGTTCGTCACGGTGGCGAGGCGTCGGCGGTCTTGTTCGACCATGCGGTTGAGCTCCGCGAGGCGGCGCGTTCTGTAGGCATCAAATGGTTCGCCTGCCTCGCCGGTGCGCTCTACACCCGGGCAGCGGAGCGTCCACCCGACGACCTGCGCACGCGGGACATCGAACCGCATCGCCAGCTGGTAGTTGCCGCGGCCGAGTGGGATCGAGCCCGCACTCGCCACGACCTGGGCGGTGCCGACGTGCTCGGTGCGATAGCGGGCAGCACAACCCGCAAGAACGATCGAAAGTAAGACGAAGCAACGCATGAGGTCGTCGTCTGCAAGGGGTCAGCCACTGGCCCCGTCCTTGCGATGTCCTCCAGTCATGCTCCTTGTTTCCCCTCAACTACCCGGTAACCGTGAACGTTCAGACACTCGGCAGCGCCACACTGTCGTGATTCGTTTACGCCACCTCCTGTTGGCAGCGAGTCTGGTCGCTTGCGGGGGCGGCGGGAGCTCGAAGGGCGACACCTACACGCGCGCCACCGACGTCCAGGGCAAGTGCTGTGAGCACCTGGCCGGTGAGGGCCGCACGCAATGCCTCCAGCAGGTCGTCCGCGTGGAGGATCCAGGCGTCGCCAAGACCTCGATCAACCAGCAGACGTACGCGTGCGTCGTGGATCACTTCACGTGCGACCCGGCAAGCGGAAAGCCGACGCAGCAATCCGCCCAGGCGCAGCTCGAGTGCATCCAGGAGCTGGAGACGCGCGAAGTCTCGCGGTGAATCTCGACGCTCCGAGGGCAACTGCGATCAGCCGGGCCGCTTGAGCCCGTTCGCTTCAGCGATCGCTGCGTTGCGAGCGTCTGACTTCTGCAGCGCAGGCCGTGCGGCGATCCGTTCGGCGTAGCTCGTGAAGACCGGCCGGGGCTCGAGCATACCGAACGTGAGCATGTAGCGAACGGTGCCGCCGAAGATGACGTCGGCCATCGAGAAGGTCTCGCCGAGGAGCCACGGTCCCGCTCCGATCGCGACGGTGATCGCCGACAGCATCGCTTCGTGATCGCCCCAGCCCGCCTGACCAGGCTTGTAGCTCCAGCCGGCCGCCTTCGCCATCGACCCGGGCTCGATGACCGAGGGTGCGAAGAGTGACCAGCGGAGGTAGGTGCCGCGCCTCGGATCATCGAGTGCCGGTGCGAGTCGGCCGGGGGCGTAGCGGTCTGCGAGATAGATCCCGATCGCTGCCGATTCGCTGATGACCGCATCGCCGTCGGTGAGGATGGGGAGCTTGCCCATCGGGTTCAACGCGACGATCTCGGGTGCCTTGTGCGCGCCCTTCATGATGTCGATAAAGCGGACGTCATACGGAACGCCTGCTTCCTCGAGCATCCAGATGACGTTTGCCGCGCGCGAGAACGGATGATGATAGAGGACGATCGACATCCTCGATTGATAGCAGAGCTCGGCGGCTGCCAGGAACCCGTGGCTCGTGATCAGACCGCGGGCGGGACGCCCGTGATCTCGGTCCACCGCCGGACCGCATCGGCCGCGAGCCGCGCCATATCGACTCCCGCGGCGCGCGCGACCTCGAGCTCGGTGCGGAACGAGGTTCCCATTGGCGTTGGATCGTCGCTGCCGAGGATGCAATGTACGTCCGCCGCTTGCAGCGCACGCAACGGGGTGTGACCGCCGTGGGCTCGCTCGAGCGCAGCGAGCGCGGTGGGGATCAGCAGGCGGTTGCTCGTCGGGCAGACCTCGAGCGTGATCTCTTCTCGCGCGAGCCGCTCGAGCGTGGCGCGGCTCTGCAGCGCGTGCACTCCGTGACCGATGCCGCGCGGTGACAGCGAGAGCGTGCGATCCACGGATGCATGACCCGCGAATTCGCCGGCGTGGATCGTGAGATCCGGCAGGTGAGGGCGCAGGCCGTCGAGGATCGCAACCAGTGCGGTCGGAAGTGGTTCGGTGTCAGGCGGCGGCACGATGCCGAGCACGTCGAGCCCGACCAGCGCGTGCGCATGCTCGATGATGATGGAGGACAGCGCGCGGTAGTGCGGCTCGCTCTCGAAGGTGCGCGACAGGCCGAGGCGCAACAGCATCGGCGTGCCGGTCGCGAACTGGGCGTGATCGCGCGCGGCGATCACTTCGAGCAAGATCGGGCGCGCGTAACGCTCGACGAACTCGTTCGGAGCGAGCGAGCGCCAGTCGATCCGTTGATGCTCGATCAACGTGCGTGCCATCGAGAACAGGCTCAGTCGCATCTCGAAGCCGTCGGTCTCGGCGGCAGCCTCGCGGAACGCTGCACGCGCAAGCGCACCGATCGCCGGCACGCTCACATACGCGGCGCGCGCCTTCACGATGCAGCGGTAGAAGACGCTGGAATCATCGGTGGGAGCGGCCATCGTGATCTCGGTCGCGAGCTCACCGGGAGTCCGGAACCGTGCGGCCGGCTCGTCGTAGAACGTCGGCGTGCGGATATCGAACTCGCGCGCGACGTCGATCAGCGCGTCTGCACTGTGCGACCCCTCGAGATGCCGATGAAGATCGAGCTTCACGTGTTCACGCGCTCGCTGTCGCGCGCTCGAGGTCGGCGAGCGGGACCGCACCCTCGCGGACGATCTTCCACGACGTCTCGGTGATCTCGACGATCGTCGATGGTGGTCCAGGCTTGACGTCGCCGGCATCGACCCAGACGTCGACCGCATTGACGAACCGCTGGCGAACGGTCGCGGCGGAGCTCGCGCCGGGTTTCTGCTCGAGGTTGGCGCTCGACATCAGCAGCGGACTACCGAACTGTCGCAGGACGGCGGACGTGAGCGGATCGCTCGGAACCCGGATTCCGAGCTTACCCGTGGCGCGGGTCAGGAGCTTCTTGAGCTTCGGTGACAGCTCGTCGCTCGGTGGCAGGACGATCGTGAGCGGTCCCGGCCACAGGCGCTCGGCGAGCCGCTCGGTCGTCTGCCACGTGGTTCCATCGACGAAGCTGCGGGCGGCTGCGAGATCGGCGACGAGGATCAGCGTCGGGTGATTACGTGCACGGCGCTTGCTCTGCATCAGCCGTGTGATCGCGTCGACCGACCGCGCATCGGCTGCGAGCCGATACGCGCCACGCACGGGGAAGCACGCGAGCCCGCCAGCGGCGAGTGCGGCGACGATCTCGGCGACTCGCGCGGGTGCCTCGGCGACGGGGATCAACTTCATCGGCCACGCCGCGGTGCGAACATTCATCCCATTGTACGCCCTCGCGGGGCCGCTGGTCAGCCCGCGCGCTTGCCAACCGCGACGCCTGCCGGGCGCAGCGTGTCCTCGCCGATCGCGTATCCCTCGCGCATCACATCGATCACGCGGCCGTCCTGGGCTGGATCGGTGACCGGGACGAGCGCGATCGCTTCATGGCGGCGCGGATCGAACGTCTCGCCGAGCGCAGGTACGTGGGCGACGCCAAACGTGCCGAGCTTCGCGAGGAGGCTGCGGCGCACGAGCTCCATGCCGGTGACGACATCCGCGTGCTCGGCGTGGTTCTTCGCCGCGGCGATCGCGCGATCGATGTCATCGACGACGGGCAGGAAGCTCTCGAGGAGCTTCCGGGTACGCTGCTCGAGCTCCTTGCCGGAAGCGTTGCCGATGCGAGTGCTCGCTGCCTCGATCTCGGCGTGCGCTTGATCCGCACGCTCGTTTGCGCGAGCGAGCTCGACGTCTTTCTTCGCGATCAACGCGTTGAGCTCCTCGATGTCGGACTCGAGCCGCGCCACGTACTCGCCGTCCTCGGCGCCGGACGACGCGCTGTCCGTCGCGTCACCGAGCAGATCGTCGAGCTCCTTGGCTGCGCCGATCGCGTCGAACGTCGAATCCCCGGGGGGAGCTGGATCTGGAACCATCCCGCCAGCGTAGCCGAGACCCGCGCGGCTCACTCCGTCGGCGGTGGAGGATCGTCGACCGGTGTGGCCGGATCGAGCACGCCCGCCAAGGCTGTGGCGAGCTTGTCATCACCGGCGCGAACGACCACGTAACTCATGCTCGCCTCGCCCGCGAGCTTGTTGCCCTCGCACGCGATCTTTGTGTTGCGTCCAGACGGGAACCGAAGCGTCCGCAGCGTCAGTGTTCGGGCCGGGACGCCGATGTCGAACGGCCGCGCGGCCTCGATCTTGACCGAGGTCCGCGGATACATCGCACGCGTCGCGGGCCGAGATGGATCGAGGTGACACACCGGGAACAGCGAAGCAGTGAGCGAGGAGGTCACGTACCAATCGACCTTGTTCTCGGCACGGGTCTGGGTCGCAGTTCCATCGAGATCGACGCCGCGCTCGACGAGGATTCCCTCGGCGTCGAGCGCGATGTCGGAGCTAGCTGTCATCGGTGGGTCCACGTCGGGCCGGTTCGTCATCCGTACGCGCTGGATCGTGAGGTCGCGGTTGCTGATGAGCTCGTAATGAAGCTCGTTGATCTGGCCCTGCGTATCGACGACCAGCTGCCACTGATCGGGAGTCTGCTTGATCACGAAGGTCTCTCGCCCGAGCTCACGCTTGTCCTCGCTTCGTACGAACGTGCCTTCGTCCCACGCGCCCGGCGTGGGCTGCGGCGCAGCGGCAGGAGACTTCGGCTCCGTGACCACCACAGGAGCCGCCGGCGCGGCGACGGTCTGAGAACCAGCTGGCATGTCGGACTTCGAGCACCCTGAAACCGAGAGCAGAGCGAATACCAGTCCAGTTCGCATGTCCGTCGGTACCACGGGCTCTGGCGCCTGAGCGCCGCATGGGTGCGCACCTGCCAGCGGCGCACGGTACGTGAGCTACAGGGTGCGCGGTGGCGTATCGCCGGGGTCGGGGCCGCCCTGGGAACGTCGCTTCGACTGCGTGACCAGCGCCGCGACGCCACCAATCACGAGAAGAATCACGAGGGCCAGAAGAATCGGGTACAGCATGGTGCGATCCGCTGCATCGGACGGACCGACCTGAAGTAACGAGTCTCGCAATTGTTACGCCTTGTGCCGGGCTCGCGCGTCGGGCCGCATTCGGTCGTTGACGCGCCGCACCTCGGTTGATACC
>JACCQV010000636.1 GCA_013813945.1 Deltaproteobacteria bacterium
CCTATGCGGCGTGCCTGTCCCAGCTCGAGCGGCTCGCCGCGGCTCGTGGCGTGCGGATCGTGATCGTACCGATCGCGCTGCCCTTCGATGGCGATGCGCTCGTCGCCGGGGTCGCTGCTGCGATCACTCCCCGCACGCGGCTCGCGCTGCTCGATCACATCACGAGCTCGACCGCACTGAGACTTCCGATCGAGCGGATGATTCCGTTGTTCACGAAACGCGGGATCCCGGTCCTCGTCGACGGCGCGCACGCGCCCGGCCAGATTGATCTCGACATCGATCGGCTCGGAGCGACCTGGTACGTCGGCAACTGTCACAAGTGGCTGGCCGCGCCCAAGGCGAGCGGCTTCCTGGCGTGGTCCGCACAGGCCGCCGCGACGCTGCGTCCGCTCGTCACGTCACACGGCGCGAGCGCGAGCTACGGACCACCGAATCGCCAGCACGCCGAGCTCGACTGGAGCGGAACGTATGACCCGTCCGCGCAGCTCGCCGTGCCGGCAGCGATCACGGCGCTCACCGAGGAAGGTGGCGGCTGGCCGGCGATCTACGCACGCAATCATGCGCTCGCGATCGAGCTCCGGGCGCGGCTGGGGGGGACACGGATCGCACCCGATGACGCGCTCGGCACGATGGCCGCGATCCGGATCGCCCTGCCCGCGGGCACGTCGCCGCTGGCGTTCCAGAAGCGGCTGCTCGTCGATGGCTGGGAGGTCGCGATCGCCGACGTCCCGGATGGCCCGTTCGTGCGGGTCTCCGCCCACCTCTACAACCACGCCGCGCAGGCCGAGCTTCTCGTCGCCAAGCTCCACTCGCTTGGCGCGCATCTGATCTAGTCTCGCCGCATGGCCGAACCCACTCTGCATCACGGCGGCTGTCACTGCGGTGCCGTCCGTTACCACGTCGAGCTGGATCTCGAATCCAAGGCGATCGCGTGCAACTGCTCGATCTGCGGCCGCTCGGGCTCGCTCCTGCAGTTCGTGCCCGAGGCCAAGTTCACGCTCGAGAAGGGCGATGACCAGCTGACCGACTACCAGTTCAACCGGCGCCACATCCATCACGTGTTCTGCAAGACGTGCGGGATCAAGTCCTTCGCGCGCGGGACGAGCCCGACGGGCGACAAGATGGTCGCCGTCAACGTGCGCTGCCTCGACGACGTCGACGTGTTCACGCAACCGACGCAGCAGTACGACGGCAAGAAGCTGTGAGCCGCGCAGCGACCGCGTGGCTCCTCGCCGCGGCACTCGCCGCGTGCAGCGCAGAGAAGGAGGAGGAAGCGAAAGCAGCGGCGAGCTCCGCGGCCGACAAGGCGCGTGCCGCCGCCGCGACGGCGAAGGACAAGGCGGCGGTCGCGTTCGATCGCGCCAAGGAGGCCGCGTCATCCGCCAAGGACAAGGTCGGAGAGGCAATCGACGTCAGCGGCGAGGCGCTGGACCGACTCGCGCAGCAGTCCGGCATCCTGGAAGAGCTCGACGCAAAGATCGAGAAGGCGAGCGCGGAGGTCAAGGCAGCGGCCTCCGACGCCGCTCGCAGCGTCGCGATGACCACGCTCATCACGGTGACCAAGGCACGTGCCGCGATCGCTCAGCGGATCGGCGAGCTCAAGGCGACCGGCACCTACGCGCCGCAACCCAAGGCGCCGTAGCGCGCGATCAGATCTTCTTGTTGCGGCGCTGCTGGAACGAGTACGGACGATGAGACTTCTTGTCACCGTCCTCGCCGTCATCCACCGGAGTTCCGGCGAGCGGCTCCTCGGCGCCCGGGCGGAACTTGATCGACGACAGCGGACTGTCGCCGACCAGCACGCGGTCACCACCGCCCAGCAAGGTCTCCATGCCCTCGAGCTTGTCGATATCGTCGAGAATGTCGTCGATGGTTGCGTAGCGCTCGGCCTTCGCATCGCGCGTCATCCGATCGAAGATGTCGTCCACACCGCGCGGCATGCTCGCGTTGATCTGCGATGGCATCGGCGACCGACGGCCCGGCAGCTTCCGCGTCAGCAGCTCGTAGAAGATGATGCCGAGCGCGTAGATATCGCCCTGTGGGCCGGCCGCCATCGGATCCGTGTAGAGCTCTGGGGCCATGTACGCGACGTTGCCCATACCGACGTAGATCTGCCGGATCACGGCGTGGTCGCGTTCGACGATCCGCGTGAACCCGAAGTCAGAGACCTTGACGTTGCCGTAGGCGTCGATCAGCAGCTGCTCGGGCTTGAGGCCACGGTGATAGACGCGCTGTGCATGTGCGGCGCGCAGGGCGTGCAACGTCTGCAGCAGGTACTTGAACACGAGCTCGACCGGCAGCTCCTCGGCGTCGTTGATCAGGCGGCGCGCCGATCCGTTCGGAGCGAGCTCGGTCACGACGTTCGGGTATTCGGTCCACAGGTTGACGTCGTGGATCGGGAGGATGTTCGGGTGCGCCAGGTTTCCCCACGCGCGTACGACATCCGTGAACCGCCGGACGATCTCGTTGCGCTGGTCCTCGCTGAAGAACCCGAAGAGATCGCGGATCTCCTTGAGCGCGACCTCGCGGTTCAGCGCGATCTGGCGCGCGCGATAGACCGTACCCATCCCGCCGGAGCCGATCGAGGCCAGCTTCTCGTAGCGGTTCTCCCCGTCGGCGCCGAGGCTGATCTCGCCGCCCGCGATCGCCGATCCGCGCCCGCCCGACGTCGTCATCTTGGGATCCTTGCGCTGCGGCGCCGCCGGAGCCGGCTGCAGGTCGCGCTCGCGCGATGGAAGCGGCTCGCGAATTCCCGTCGACAGCACGCCGGACTGCGAACCCATCGGAACCTGCGCACCGGGCACCGGGATCGCGCGGCTCTGCCGGAGCTTCTTGAAGTGACTGACAGCCCGCTCCGTGAACTCGGTGAGGTTGCCGCCGTTGACGACGGTCTCTCCTTCCGGCGAGACCTCGAGGCTCTCGTTGCCGCGGTCGTGGCGGAGATATCCCGACTTCTCGAGGAATCCGATGTACTCGGCGAACGGGATCGAGACGGCGCCCTCGCACACCCGACGGATGTCGTCGTAGCGGTTCTGCCGACCGTAGCGCGCCTCGGCCATCACGTTCGCGAGGATGAAGCGTGCCTCTTCGCAGAGGACTTCCTTCGTGACCTTGG
>JACCQV010000658.1 GCA_013813945.1 Deltaproteobacteria bacterium
ACGGCCGGGCTGCACCAGTACAAGTTCATCGTCAGCGGGAATCAGTGGATCCCGGACCCAACGAACCCCGACGCTGCCGAGGACGGCTTCGGCGGCCGCAACAGTCTCTACACCTGCGTGCCGTAGCTGTTCACGCCGTCTCCCTGGCATTATCTCGTGATGACGAAGCACATCACGTGGGTGATCGGCGCGGTGCTGGCGCTCGTGGCGTGCGGCAAGGCCGAGGACCGCACGTCTGCGGCGCCGAAGAAGGAACCCGTCTCGCCGGAGCCCGCGAAGAAGTCCGGGCTCGAGCTGTTCACCGGCAAGGTGCCGGCACCGCCACCACCGGTCGACAAGATCAAGCCGGGAATGCCCGGCGAACAGGCGAGGGCCCTGGCGCCCGAGGTGTTCGCGGCGGACTACGGGTACAAGTTGCCGGGCTACAACGGGGTCGAGATCAAGGTCATCTTCCAGGACAAGAGCGAGCGCGTTCAGGAGACGAAGATCGATCTCGCCGAGCCGCTCGAGACCGTCAAAGCGGAGCTCACGAAGCGGTGGGGCGAGCCGCGCGCCAGGAGCAACTCGAACGGCGCCGCCGTCTACTACTGGGATCACCCGGCATCCGGCGTACGCGCGATGCTCGAGGCTCGGACGACCAACAGCGTGATTCATTTCGGCGAGGTGATGTCGGTCGAGCAGCTGCTCGGCACCACGCGAGGGCGGCTAGGCTTCGAGACCACACCGATCCTCGGTGCCAACAAGGAGACCGTGATGAAGGTGTATGGAGCGCGTGAGCCCAGCGCACGCACCGATGACCCCGAGTCGCTGTTCTTCAGCTTGCCACCGCTCGACACCTCCGAGTACGGCGGCTCGATCGACGTGCGCTTCAAGAACGACATCGCGACGGGCTACACGCTCAATACGTCGTTCTCGTGGGAACCCGCGACGAAGGCGAAGCTGCTCGCGGGGCTCGAGAAGTTGTTCGGCGCGGCGACGCCCGATCTCACCTACCTCGACTTCCCAGGCCCGCCGAAGGTCAAGGTCGATCATGACGGGACGGACCAGCTCGTCGTGTGGGTCGCCGACTACAAGAAGTGAGCTACTCACCGTGGCCTGACGGTGGAGTGTGAGCCGGCCCAACACGGGCATCGGCACGGACGCTCTACACTCGGCAGGATGCGCTGGCTCCTCGTCCTCCTGATCGCTGCGTGCACCAATGCACCCGCTGGTAGCGGCGGGGGCGACGACACGGACCCTGGACCGATCGATGCGCGCAGCAGTGGGAGCGACGGGCAACCCGGCGTTCGTGGCGTGTTCCACCCGGACGTCACCGAGGTCGTTGTCGAGATCGACTACGAGGCCGGAGCCGAGCCCTACACGGGCGCGCTGATCGGATCCGGTGACACGTTCGAGCTGAGCGCGACGAACCTCGATCGGTTGTTCGCCGGCAAGAAGGCGATCACGCTGCCGCGAACGACCGCGACCATGGAGAACATTGGCGCCGTCCCCGATCAGGAGCTGACGGTCGCGGACCTCGTCGCGCTCGCGGCCGCCCATCGCAGTCAGGCCGACACCCCGACGAGGAAGACCTATTACATCCTGTTCGTTGGCGGCCACTTCACCGATGCGAACGGACCGAACCCCAACGTCCTCGGTGTATCGCTCGGAGGCACGGGCGTGATCGCGATGTTCAAAGACGTGATCCGCGCGTCGGGCGGAGTGGGACTTGGCAACGTCGCGCGCTACGTCGAGCAATCGACGCTGATCCACGAGATCGCACATGCGATCGGGCTCGTCGACACGGGTGTGATCATGGCCACGCCGCACAAGGACGCTGCACATGGCGCGCATTGCAACAACGACCGCTGCGTCATGTACTGGCTCAACGAAGGCGCGAGCGATGCGGCGGCGTTCGTGCAGCAGAACGTCCTGACCAGTAGCACTGTGCTGTTCGATGCCGCTTGTCTCCGGGATGTAGACGCTCTGACCGGCGGGCCCTAGCCCCAATGCCGCTCAGTTAGGGTCCTTGACGTTGACCTCGACGTGAACCCTGAACGTGAACGCCACCTTGGACGCTCACGTCATCTTCGTGAGCATCGCAACGATGCCCTCGAGCAGCTCGATGCCGA
>JACCQV010000661.1 GCA_013813945.1 Deltaproteobacteria bacterium
GCGGCCCGCTCGCGCGGGCGTGGCAGCCACGTGGCAGCGAAGACCGCCGCCTCGGGCGAGAGTGCAGCGATTCACGCTGCTTGAGTAGTGGGGGCAGAAGGACTCGAACCTTCAACCAGCGGATTAATTAAGAGTCCGCCGAGCGGTTTCGGTCGCTCCTGGAACCAAGCGACTTCGCAGGGTTTTACCGCGCACACTGCGAGTACGCACGGTCCGTGTGTCACAGGTGTGCCCGACATCGACGGGCTCGCGGTCTGAACCCGGCGACGACGGCCACCGCTGACCGCGAGTGTCACGATCGCATCAACGACGGCGACAGCGTCGTCGGCGACCTCGGGTGCCTCCGACCGCCGCAAGCACGCTATGGTAGGGCTCATGGCGGCGCTCAAAACAGTTCTCGAACAAGCGCTGCAGCTCTCCGACGATGAGCGAGGGGAGCTGATCGGTCAGCTTCTGCGCAGTCTCGAGCCGGACGATGGTGAGGATCTCACCGCAGACGAGTGGCTGGCGGCGTGGTCGGGGGAGCTCGATCAGCGTGCACGCGAGGTGCGGGAGGGTGCGGTCGAGTTGATCGACGGGGACGAAGCGCTCGCGGGAGTACGGCGCTCAATCACCGCCCGCCGCCCGTGAAACCCTATCGATTCCACCCAGCGGCGCTCGCAGAATATCAAGCCGCGATCGATTGGTATGCCGAACGATCGCTCGTTGCTGCCACGGGGTTGGCCATCCTCGTGGAACGCGGAATCCAAGGAATCCGGGAACGCCCGCTGGCGTCGCCGACCTGGCCCGGGCTCGAAGACATTCGACGCCGCATCTTGCGAAGCTATCCGTACTCCATCATCTACCTCGTCGAGGCGGCCGAGATCGTCATCGTCGGAGTCGCACACCACAAGCGCCGCCCGGGCTACTGGCTGCAACGCACGGATCGATAGGGAGCTGGATCCGCGTACGGGAACCGGACCAAGCAGCTTGCGGCGGACACCCAGCTCGGGTGCGAGGCCGATGACGGGTCCACTCCGGTCCCGGAGCTTCGAGCGTCCGCATCGCGGTCTTCAGCTCGTCCCAGAACTCGGCTCCCAGACCCTCGCGCTCGTGCTCGTAGCGGACGATCGCGTGCGCGATCACGTCCTCGGCTTCCGCGTCGACGTGGATCGGCTTCTTCATCGGCTGGCGACGCGAGCTGCCAACCGTCGCTCGACGACGTCCGGCCGAAGTGACCGCTACGGCCCGAGCTTGATCCACGGCACGAGCTTGGTCCCGTCGATCGGCTCGGCCGGCGCAACCGGCTCGGCGCCCGCTGCCTTTTCGCGCTTGGGCTGCGGCTTGTCCTCGAACAGCGCGTTCTCTTCGAACCCGCCACCGCCGCCGATCGTCACGTTGCGCGTCTTCGAGAACAGACTGCCGAGTACCGCCGCCGCCGTAGCCGCGGCCGTCTCGACCTTCGCCGCCTTCGGCGACAGTCGCTGCCGCTGCTCCGGACCTGGCTGCGCGACCGAGCTATCGAGCACCGCGTCGCGCTTGCCCGGATCCGCGGGCAGCTGGCCCATCCGATTGAGCACGACAGGGCGCATCGGCCCGGCACAGGCTCCGGAGACGACGAGGATCAGGACGGCGCGCATCGGTCCTCGGCTCTCAGCACGTTATGTGCCCGCGCCGCGCAAACAATCTCCGCACGTTGGCGGTCCGCCCCTGTGGTGTTCGCGCGACAGCGTCGCGAGAATCACACCAATAGGTCGCGACGCTCGAGCAGGGGGCGGATCCTGCCCACCGAAGATGCCGGGATCGTCAGCGTTCTGGCGCCAGCGCTCGTCGATCCGCTCGGCGGCGCGAGCCGCGCGCTTCGAAAGGAACGCCTTCACGACTTCGCGACGAGACGGTCGGCGAACGCGCGCGCGTCTTCGAACTCGCCTCGCGCGAACTGCGCGGCGCTCTCTTCGAGTGCCGCATCAAGCTCGCCGCGCTCCTCGGCCGTCAGGTCATCCGCCGGCGGCTTCGTGGTCTCGAATCTCGACGGCAACGACCGACACGCAGGCCGTTCGCGCCGAGCGCATCTGCCGCAAGGCAGGGCCCCGGTTCGTCAGTACCTGCCGGCGAGCCTCAAGGTCGCGACGTTGCAGCCAAAACTCAAGGTGATCGAGTGGGCATGGAACGCCGGTGTCAGGTAACTCGATGCGAAGACCTCGGTCGACCTTTGCCGCAGGGTTCGAGTAGGCTTGAGACATGGTCGGAGCCACAAAGAAGCACGTCGACGAGCTGTTGAAGCTACCGGCCGAACAGCGGTCCGAAGCGGCCGAGGCACTACTGCTCAGCTTGGAGCAGGAGCCCGAGAGCGACGATCAAGCCGCGGTCGCTGCGGACTGGGCACGCGAGATCGAGCGACGTGTCGAGGAGAACGCGCCAGGTGTTCAGGCCGAGACCGTGTTCACCGAAGGCCGCGCACGACTTCAGAAGCAGTCGTGAAAACGCTCGAGTTCGCGCCGGCCGCACGCGCCGAGCTGGACGCAGCCGCCGACCGCTACGAGGCGGAACGTCCCGGTCGTGGCGTTCGCTTCTACGCGGCCGTCGAGCGAACGGCGAAGCTGCTCGTTGCATTCGCAGCAGTCGGCCCTGAGTTTCCCGGCGTTCGGCCGGCTCTCGGCGTTCGGCGTCGGATCGTTCGCGGCTTCCCGTTCGTCGTGGCGTACCGCGTGGTCGGCGAGACGATCCGCGTCGACGCCGTGGCTCACATGCACCGACGGCCAGGGTACTGGCACCGGCGGGCCCGCTGATCGCGATGAGGATGTGATCGAACTCGCTCAGCTTCGCACGCTCGCCAAGCTGCTCAAGCGTGAGGTCGCGCTGGCGGCGCAGCTGCCGGACGTTCAAACAGACGACACCGACCGGGGCGAGTAATGGGACCGCCTTCCGTTGCGACGTCGGGTACACTCGAAGGAATGTCGATCAGGCCCGAGCTGCGCAGCGAGCTGTTGACGCTCTCGCCCGAAGATCGGCAGGAGCTGGCGGACGAGCTGTACGAGAGCCTCGTCGACGAATCGCTCGACCCGCAATGGGAACGCGCTTTCGAACCGCAGCTTCGGGGCACACAACGTGAACGCGACGTACATCAGCCAGCACCTCGACCACCTCGCGGCGTGCGCCGACAGGATCGACGCGGGCATCACGCGCCGGATCAAGGGCGAGCCCGGCGGGAATCGCTCGCGTCGCTCGGCGCGGCAGCGCTCGGTCGCCTGAGAGCGGCGTGTCGCCGCTCGGCGTCGCTGCGTAGAAGTCACGCTGGGCCTGCGCGGCCGCGACGAGTGTCCCGACGGCACCGAGCGCGGCGGTCGCTTGCACGCCTGCGAGCGCGAGCAGCGCGCGTCGCTTGGTGACACCCGCCGCGCGTAGCAGGGCGTAGTCGCCGAGCTCCTCGGGCACCTCATGGACGATCACCGCGAGCGAGGTCATGACGCCGAGCGGTATTGAGATCACGAATGCTGCGGCGATCGCCATGCCGTCGGCGAGGTTGTGAAGTGCATCCGAGCCGAGCAATGTCAGCGGCGGCACCAGCGCCGGCGATTCCCCGCGTCGATGCACGTGGCCCGACAGCGACCACTCGGCGAGTGCGACGGCGACGAAACTGCCCGCACTCCACCACAGCGCTCCTGGACCGTGCGCTGCGATGTCGCTACCTACCTACCTAGCCGAGGTTCACCCTGCTACATGGGCGGCCACTGGGTCGGCCGCAGAACTACTTGGTTGCCCGTGTACGTGTAGGAGTGCGGCTCGCGATGCGGGGACAGAACCGCTCCTGGGCCGCGCCGAGTGGTTCACGATCGGTCTCACCGCAGTCATGGAAGCCGGGGTCACGCTCGCTGTTTTCGCATGGGCGTTGCGCGAGCGCGATCTCGCCGAGGCGCGCAACCTCGCCTTCTCGGTCCTGGTGTTCGGCGAGCTATTCCGATCGTTCGCCGCACGCAGCGCGACGAAGGTGTTCTGGCAAGTCGGCGCGTTCGGGAATCTGCTGCTGCTCGGAGTCGTCGCCGGCTCGGTGATCCTCCAGCTCGTGATTCATCACGTCGGCTGGACTCAGTCGGTGTTCCAGATCGGCGCGTTGACGGTGGCCGATTGCGTCGCCGTCATGCTGCTCGGGCTGGTGCCCGTCACCGTGCTGGAGCTCGTCAAGCTCGTGCGTGCCCGGTTCGCCGCGACGGCTCACTCCAAGGTGCAGCATGGTTCGTAGGCTCATCGTCCGGATCTTGCGCACGCGTCGTCGCCTGCGCTTCCATGAGCGCTGGCCCCGTGCAGAGCTGGCGATCGCGCAGGCGGCGGCACTTCGCGGCCTTCGCACGTTCGCGGTTGCTCGCTCTCCGTTCTATCAACGCTTTCATCGTAGGCTCGAGAACAGATCGCTGACCGACCTGCCGATCCTCGGCAAGGCTCCGATGATCATCGCGAGTGCACACGGTGGGTGAACCGATGCAGCGCAGGTCCGCAGGCCTTGTGCTGAGCCTCTTAGGACTCATGTTCGCGGGCACAGGCATGTACTTGATGTTCATGCGCCCGGCGATGCTGCCGGAGGACGCGGCCTTCACGAACATCGAGCTGGGGACGCTTCCTCCGAAGCTCAGCGCCTGGCTCTCGATCGTGTTCGCGACGTGGGGCGGGTTCGTGACTGGGTTTGGAGTGGTGCTCGTGAGCGCGGCCATCAGCCTGATGACATCTCAGCCGCGATGGCTCTGTGTTGGCACCGCGGCAGGTATTCTCATCGCGGCGAGCCGGTTCCTGATCAGCAACCTGATCCTCGAGTCTGACTTCCTCTGGTTCGTGACGGTGATCGCGGCGCTCTCCGCCCTTGCAGCGACCTTGCTCATCGCGAGCTCGCGGTCGACTCGATTCCGGGATCCTTGACTTCCTCCGCGAGGTTGGCGATTTGCTCGAAACCCAGGTACCGATGATCAACCTGTTGTCGGTCGAGGACTACGCTCGCGCACTTCTTCGATCGGTCTCTGGGGCAGCGGCCTCATCGTCGTGACCCACTCGGGCGTCGGGACTTCCTCGCCGATCGTCATGGCGAAGTCCCGCACCAGGTGTGAGTCGGCCGGTGCGATGGCCTCGAACACGGCGCTGCCCGTCGGTCGCCAGCCGGTCGCTCGGCACATCAGGCCGATGTCGTCGTCGTTCCCGACCGAGAAGAAGAACGCGGGCATCGCGGCCAGCGCGTCGCCGTGGTGCCCGATGTACTCGATCACCGAACGTGCCTGCCGGCCGAAACGAAGGGCAGAACCGATCACAACGGTCTCGTAGTCGGCCGGCGGCGGCACAGCGCCGGCATCGGCATCCGCCAGCTCCGCGGTCAGACCGTCGCGGGAAAGGTGGTCCGCGAGGGCCAGAGCGATCGCCTTCGTCTGCGCGTCTCTGCTCGTGTACACGACGAGGACGCGCGGGGCGATGTCATCGACGCCACGTCGATCGCTCCGATCCAAGCGAACGGCGCACGCGCGCGTACACTCGACGGCGCTACCCGGCTGGAACCGACTACATCCAGAGATCACGATTCCGCACGGGGTGCGCTCGAGCTCGATCTCCTCGCGCTTGTCTGTCTCGGGGCATGAGATGCGTTGGCATTCCATAGTGTCCCTCCGCTTCATGCGGCCGCGCGTCGCAGCACGTCCGCCAGCATCTGCAGTGCGTCGACGGTGGTGAAGATCCCATCGACGCTGCCGTGGTCGTTCAACACCACCGCCGAGCCGTACTTGCGGCTGGCCATCCGCTCGACGATGACGTCGATATCCTCGTCCACGGACACGGCGTAGACGTCTTCGGTCATTGCATCCTCGACCGACACCTCGTGCGGATCGCTGTCCGGGAGAGTCTCGATCAGATGCAGATCTCGTTCGCTCACGATCCCGACCAGCTTGCCCGCCTCGAGCACGGGCAGGTGCCGGATCTGATGCTCGCGCATCAGCTGATGCGCCTGCGACATCTTGGCGTCCTTGCGAATCGTCCAAGGCTGCGGGGTCATGTATTGAGAGATCGAAGGCATCAACATGAGAGGTGCTAGGTGCATCCGCCGTACCGTCGGCGCACCTGTCCCGTCGCACGCCTACGTGAGCCCCCGCCCCGCGACGTGCGCAGTCTTTGCGCCGATTCTCGAGCGCGCGCAAGGCATGCGAACATGATCGATTTCGACGGCAACGAGGCGTGGCACGGCATCTGCCCGTGACTGGCCAGAGTCTCAGCGACCGAATGATTTACGGCAGCACACCGGGAGCTCATCGCGAACGATCTCGATCACACGCGCCGCCTTCACGAGGAACTCAGGTGACGTCGGCACTTCGAAGCGGCGCGGATGACGCGCCCAAGCCTCCGCGATCCGCGCGTCGATCGCCGCCGCCTCAGCAGCTGTCTCGACACGCAGCGGATTCTGGTGGTTGTAGCCGGCGTCGACCGCGGGCGTGCGCAGATGGATCACGACCTGGTAGCGCGCGAATTGCTCGTCGAGCGACGTGCCGAGCTCCTTCCACAACTCGCCGGGCCCCGGCCAGTACGCGAGACCATCAACCGTGCCGCGGTCGCAGAGCGCAATCGCGAGGGCCTGCGCGCGCGCTACGACCTCGAGCTCCCGCTGCACGTAGTAGATGGCGCGCTGTCCCGCACGACGCACCTCGGCGCTCTCCCCACGCGGGAATCCCCCGCCGAATACGATGCCCGCTGATTCATGAAGCACCCCGACGTGCCGACACAACGTCTTGCGCATCAGCTCGAGCACCGCGGTCTTGCCCGCGCCCGGCCCGCCGGTCAGCACGATCTGGCGCGGCTCATGGACCTCGACGCACTCGCACTCGGTCACCGGGCCTCCAGCTCGATCGTGGCGTCGAGCTCAGGCACGAGCGCATTCCACGCGAACGCCTCTTGGAGACGCCGCCGCATCGCGTCCGCCGCGGCCGGCTCACCGTGAGTGACGAAGACGCGCCTGGGCGACAGCTTCGAGGCACGCAACCAGTCGATGATCTCCGCGTAATCAGCGTGAGCCGACAAGCCATCGAGCTGAACGATCTTTGCCTTCACGGGGACGTACTGCCCGAGCAGCTTGATCTCGTTGGCGCCGTCGATGAGGGAGCGGCCGCGCGTCCCCGTCGCCTGATAGCCGACGAACAGCACCGTCGTTCGCGCATCTGGCAGAAACCGCTGGAGGTGATGGAGCACGCGCCCGCCGGTCACCATGCCGCTCGCCGAGATCACGATCTTGGGCCCGCTGCTGCGATCGATCGACTTGGAGTCATCCGAGGTCTGCGAGTAGCGCGCGACCTCGCACATCCGCTTGCACTCGTCCTCAGACAGGCCGTGTTCCGCGCGATGATCGCGGAACACCTTCGTCGCGTTGATCGCCATCGGGCTGTCGAGGAAGACCGGGCAGTCGGGGATGCGCTTCGCCTCGCGAAGCCGGGCCACGAGGTGAAGCAGATGCTGGGCGCGTCCCACCGCGAACGCGGGGACGACGACGACGCCGCCCTTGTCGACGGTCTCGACGATCACCTTCGCGAGCGCGTCTTCGATGTTCTGACTCGAGTGCCGGCGATCGCCATACGTGGACTCAACGACGAGATAGTCAGTCTGATCGAGCGGCTCGGGCGGCTTCATGATCGGATCGAACGGCCGCCCGACATCGCCCGAGAACGTGATCCTGGTCCCGTCGACTGACAACGCCAGGCAGCCGGAACCCACGATGTGCCCTGCGCGCGTGTAGCTCGCCGAGACGCCGCGAGCGGGCTCGAAGCGCTCGTGGTACTCGATCGGGACGAGCTGCTCGAGTGAGCGCTCGGCGTCCTCTCGCGTATACAGGGGCAACGCTGGGTGGTGCCTGCCGTACTTCCACTTGTTGGCGTGACGCGCCTGCTCCTCTTGCAAGTACCCCGAGTCGGGAAGCAGCAGTTGAAGCAGGTCGCGAGTTCCACGGGTGCAGAAGATGCGTCCTTTGAAACCAGCCTTGCAGAGCCGCGGAAGATAGCCGCTGTGATCGATGTGCGCGTGAGTCAGTACGACCGCGTCGAGGGACCCGATGTCGAACGACAGCGCCGCCCAGTTCCTCTCGCGCAGCTTCTTCGGCCCTTGAAACACGCCGCAGTCGACCAGGATCCTGGCTCCCTTTGATTCGACCAGATAGCGCGACCCGGTCACGGTGTCGGTCGCACCGAGGAACTGGATGGTAGGCATCGCGCTACTCGAGTGCACCCGCCGCGCCAACGATCCTCGGGACGCGTAAGCAAGATCAGCGACCGTTCGCGCCGCGGCCCGTGCGCGGCGCGAGGGTCGTCGATCGTATCGTCGCCATGACCCTTCGGGCGGGTTTCGCCGCAGCTTGGCTCCGCGCGGCGCGTGCCGAGGGCGCCGTGAGCTCGCGGACAGCTTGCAATTGCAAGTTTGTGGTGCGCTTGGTGCGGTCAGAGCTCTTGCGGGTCGACTTCCGCGACGGCCTGCCAGGAGCCGAGCTCTCGAGAGCGGCGCCGCCGCGGCGCCCCGCGAGAAGATTGTGGTTCGGCCCACGCGTGGCCTTGCGATCGGTTGCGCTCACACCTGGCAGCGAGGTGTCGACGACCTGATCGCGGCGCGGCCTCTTGGGCTGCTTGGCTCTGGGTGGGTTGGCCGCACGCTCCTGCTGTGCGCGAAACGCTTGTGCCTTGGTTGTCATACCGACAGCCTAGCCGAAGGATCGCTCGCAGCCATTGCGCAGTCATTGATCTTCGACAATCGCGACCGAAACGCGACGCTGTCACGGACATCCGAACGCGCGGCGAGGTCGACGTCGTGGCCGTTCCGCGGAGCGCTACTGCGCGAGGCGTTCGCGCCGAGCAAGGTACTCGGCGATCGCGCGGACGCGCAGCCGGCTCTGCTTCGAGTGCCGCATGTAGAGTGGCCCGACGATCGCTGCGACCACAGCCCCCATCGCGTCGAGCACGAGATCGATCATCGTGTCGTCGAGAGCCGCGAGACCGGGGGCGCCCTGCGTGGCACGACCGAAGGCCGTGTCCACGGCGTACTCGCCGATCTCCCAGATCGCTCCGAGCCCGACTGTGACGAGCAAGATCGCGATCCCATCGATCCACCGATGGCTCCGGATCCGGCCGGTGACGTGCACGATATAGATCGCGAGGAAGCCGAGCAGACCGATCAGGATCGAGCTGCCAAAATGAAGAACCTTGTCGTACCAGGCCCACGAGAGATAGAGCCCGACCGTGCTGCCGAGTGTCATGTCCGACACCATGAGCCCGAGCAGAACGACATCGATTGCGACCGGGGATCTGACCTCGGCACGCTTGGCGAGCGTCGCGATCAGGGTAGTGAGCCCGAGTGCGGCGAGACAGTACACGCCATAGAGAACGTCACCGCGTACGACCGCGACGATCGCCGTGACCAGGATCGCGCCTCGCAGAATCGCGCGAGCTATCGAGCGCGGAGGGGGCATGTCGTTCGTTCGACTTCGGTGGCAGGTCGGTCAACATGCATGCTCTTGCCGACTGCAGGAGACGAGCCATCACCCCCGATCGGGGGGCCGCACCGCCAGGCGCAGATAGCGCGCGTATTGCGGGCCGGCGCATTATTTGCGGTGCACTGCACCGGGCACTTCGTGGACCCCGACCCTGGCGGCGTGGCGTGTGCCCTGCATGCCTTGAAGACCAGAGGACAGACCGATGACCACGAACAACAAGACGGCGAGAGAGACGGCGGGGACGCAGCCAAGCCGCCGAATCGCGAGGGATCAGTGAAGGAAGACATCTGGAATACGATCTGCCCGGTGTGCGGCTCTCAAGTCCCTCCCAACATGTCACTGATCGAGCTCGCGTTCGTGAGCGATGGACATCAGCATCACCATCAAGAGCGACCGGGCATACGCCTGTGCTCGAAGGAGTGTGCGATCTTCGCCGAGAAGGAACCCGAGATATATCGCGCCGCGGCGGCGGCAAACAGAGTCGCGGGCGACGGTAAACGTGGCCCCGAAATCCACTGACTTGCTGGACCGGATCCTGGCGTCGCCCGTAGCGTCAGCGCTTCCACCAGCGACGCGTCGCCACCACGAGCACCGCCAGCGCGAGTGCGATCCCACCGGCGGCGTAGACGTGCGGCTCGAAGCTCACGAGTAGCGCGAGGCAGGCGGCGACGCCGAGGACGGCCGGCACGGGAACGAACCCGACCGCCAACGGAACCCGGAACGGTCGCTTGCGATCCGGCGACCGTCGCCGCAACACGATCAGGCAGACGTTGACGAGGAGGAAGCCGAGGAGCGCTCCGAACGAAGAGACCCCTGCCACGATCGCGATGGCACCGAACGGCAGGAGCGATCCGGCGACCGCGAGCACGACGAGGCTCGCGACCCAGGGTGTCCCACGCACGGGAATCACGCGCGCGACAGTGGCCGGCAGCTCGCCGTCGCGCGCCATGCCGAACAGCATGCGACTCCCCGTCAGCATCGTCGCGAGCGCGGTGTTCGCCGTCGCGAAGAGGGCGATGCCGGCGAGCACGGGCACCACTCGCGGCCAGGCCCGGCTGACGGCGAACGCTAGTGGCGAGTCCGTCGCTGCCAGTTCTGCGGGCACGGCCAGCGCCACGACTGCGAGCGCGACGAGGATGTAGATCACGCTCGTGAACGCGAGGCTGATGAAGATCGCGCGGGGCAGGGTCTTCCCGGGATCCTTGGCTTCCTCCGCGAGGTTGGCGATTTCTTCGAATCCAAGGTATGCGAAGAACACGAGGGCAGCGCCCGAGAGGACGCCGCGGTCCGGCGCCACGAGCAAGGCCCGTCCGAATCCCTCGTGCGTGGCACCGAGGTAGATCACGAGAACGAGGCCCGCCACCTCGATCAGCGTGAAGATTACAGTCACGATCGTCGAGTGGCGGATGCCGATGGCAAGACCCTCGAACCGCGGGAACGCCTCGCGGACGTAGACGAACTCGGCACCAGCCTTGGGATGCATGGCTGCCAGCTCGGCGTACGAGAGCGCGGTGAACAGAGCGGCAAGACCTCCGATGACGAACGCTACCCAGAGCGACTCGCCCGTCCTCGCGGCGGCTACTCCGATGACGGAGTAGATCCCGGCACCGAGGATCATGCCCACCCCGAAGAACGTGAGGCCAGGTAGCCCGAGGGTGCGCTTGAGCCCGGTCATATCGACGCGATGAGCGGTCCTGGTTACTCCATGTCGCGTCGAACGGGGGCGATGTGTGGCGGATCTTTGCCAGGTCCAGGTGGTTCCATCGGCGGATCCTTCGGTGGAGCAGGATCGCGCTTCGGTGGTTTCCTCGCGTTGGGTGGTTCGTCGACCTCAGGCGGCGGCGGATCCGGCTCATCCTCTGGCAGTTGAGGCGGCCGCGACCCGCTCGAACCACGTCGACGCTGTTCGGTGCTCTCCACGGTACCGCCGTGCTGCACGATTGGCGCCAGAGTGACCCCGACGCGGGTGCGGCGCGCATCTTCGGCGAGTTCTCGCATTGGATCGCAGAGCAACTCGCTACTTCAGACGATCCCGAATCGCGTGATGGCAGCGCGCGCACGTTCCCAGGATCTCTCCGTAGGTGGCTGCGCGATCGTCCTGGGTCTTTGCTACGATCGCCCGCGAGGCGTAGAGCCGGACGCGGGCGACATCGTCGGCAACTCCGAGCTCGGGGGCCACGTTGCCCTCGGCGACGATCGACCAGCGAGCGCCCGACAACAGCCGAGCGCCCTCGAGCCAGCGGTCGTTCGACGGACCGATCAACCCCTCCCACATCCGCGACGCTGCCCATTGGTGGCTCGCCATGTTCGTGACCAGCTTGCGATCGGAGATCGGAGCAGGCGCCTTGGGGATCTTGATCCGCGCTCGTACGCCTCGTGGCACTGCGCGCAACGCCGCGCCAGCAGCGCCGTCATCTACCAACTGCGGACGTGGGCGATCGGGCTCGAGTTTCGCTACGACCTCAACATGCGTCGCTTCCACTTCGGGGGGTGATGGACGGGACGCGTGCAGCTCGCGAGCTGGGCTACCGTCCTGCATGCGCGCTGTGGCCCGATGTCCGTTCGCCAACGCTGGCCACGCGTGGGATGGGCTTCAGCTCAACTGAACGTGTGGCGGTGAAGCGAGTCAGCCATCTTGCTCGGTTCGCGGTGCTTCGGCCAGGGCGATGACGTAGCCGTCCGGATCGGCGATATAGCCCACGCCCCACGGCCGGACGCTCGGATGTGCGAGCTCGCGGCCTCCCGCGGTTCGCGCGCGAGCAAGCACAACCTTGAGATCATCCGTACAAGTAGATCTCGGTCGTGGCAACGGCACCGACGATCGCAGCGGGACCTGGCCGAGATTACTCGAAGCTTCGTCGATCGTACAGACCGAGCCTCATCCCACTCGGGCACGCGAGCTCCACGTAGACCGGGGTCGCTACGCGCTGTCGCCAACCGAACACGGCACCGTAGAACGCGACCGAGCGCGCGACGTTCTCGACGGCGAGGATCACCAGCGCGAGCCGCGTGCCTTCCATCAAGTGGGTGATGTCACTGGTTCGCGGTCCACCGTTCGCTGTCGCGGCTGGGACGCTTCGGGTCACGAGATCTCGCTGCGACGTAGCCGAAGCGCGTTGCCGATCACGGAGACCGAGCTGAGGCTCATCGCGAACGCGGCGAGCATCGGCGACATCAACCATCCGGTGAACGGATACAGGACACCTGCCGCGATCGGCAGACCGGCGACGTTGTAGACGAATGCGAAGAACAGATTCTGCTTGATGTTCGACATCGTCTTGCGCGACAGCTGCCGCGCACGCGCGATGCCGCGGAGGTCGCCCTTGACCAGCGTGACCGCCGCACTCTCCATCGCGACGTCGGTGCCGGTCCCCATCGCGATCCCGACGTGCGCGAGCGCGAGCGCGGGTGCATCGTTGACGCCGTCGCCGGCCATCGCGACGATCCGGCCCTCGGCCTGCAGGCGCTTGACGTGCTCTGCCTTCTGCTCGGGCAGGACGCCGCCGATCACCTCCTCGAGGCCGAGCTTGGAACCGACCGCGTTCGCAGTGGTCTGGCTGTCGCCCGTCATCATGACGATGCGAAGCCCTTCGGCGCGGAGTGAACGGATCGCCTCGGGCGTAGTCTCCTTGATCGGATCCGCGACGCCGATGAGCCCCGCGAACACGCCGCCCACCGCCACGAACATCACGGTCTGGCCGTCGGTACGTAGCGCCTCGGCGCGATCGGCCAGCGACGACGGATCGACGTTGGCCACCTCCATCATCGCCCGGTTGCCGAGCGAGACCTGCTTGCCGCCGACCGCGCCGCTGACACCCTTGCCGGTGGTGGAAGCAAAGCCCGTTACGTCCGCGAGCGCGAGCTTGCGCTCGGTCGCGCCGGCGACGATCGCGGCGGCTAGCGGATGCTCGCTCGCCCGTTCGAGGCTCGCGGCGAGCTGGAGCAGCGTGCTCTCGTCGAGGCCTCCCGCCGGTACCACCGAGACCAGGCGCGGCTTGCCCTCGGTGAGAGTGCCGGTCTTGTCGACGACGAGCGTGTCGACCTTGCGCGTGACCTCGATCGCCTCTGCGTTCCGGAACAGGATGCCCATCGACGCGCCGCGGCCCGTCGCGACCATGATCGACATCGGCGTCGCGAGGCCGAGCGCACACGGGCAGGCGATGATCAGGACCGCGACGGCGTTGACGAGCGCGTGCGCCAGGCGGGGCTCGGGTCCCCAGACGGCCCACACCGCGAAGGTGACGACCGCGGCCAGGATCACGGCCGGCACGAACCAGCCGGCCACGGTATCGGCCAGGCGTTGAAT